>JAAYIG010000231.1 GCA_012523595.1 Fibrobacter sp. | reverse complement strand
TTTAGGGAATCCCTTTTTCTCCCTGAAGAACCGGGTGAAAGCGTTGTCGAGGTTCTTGTTTGCACTCTGGAGAGACCGCTTGTCTCATTCAGGGATTTCTGGAGAGAAACTCCGGTGGTTGATCTGGCAGAGAACGATAAAGAGGTGAATGTCAGGGTAGAGGTCCCTGGAATGTCTCCTGATGAGCTCAATGTCAGCTATTCTGAGGGCATACTCTCTGTATCAGGAGAAAAGAGGGAGAAAAAGGAGGAGAAAACAGGGACAGTTTCATTCCAGGAAAGCAGATTCAGTTCTTTTAAAAGGGACATCCCTCTTGGGGAAAACCTGAAATGGGAAGACTCTAAAGCTTCTTACCGCAATGGGGTTCTTAATGTTTCTATTCCCAAAAAAGAAACAGAATCCCAAAAAGGGAAGAAGATCACTATCGATTAACTAAAAAGAAAGGATCAACTATGCTTTGGGCAACGGATCCATTCAGAGAGATTGAGAGGATGCGCAGGGAGATGGACAGGGTCTTCTCACGTATTCCATTTTTAGGGGCAACAGAATACGAGATTCCCCTTGTAAATCTCTACGACAATAAAGACAGCATTATCCTGGTAGCGGAAATTCCCGGTATTCCCAAGGATCAGATCAATCTGAACTTCAGTGATGGGAACCTTGTAATCTCCGGGAAAAGAGAACTCTCCAGGTACGGTAAATCGGAACTCCTGAGGCAGGAACAACCTGAGGGAGAGTTTGAAAAATCAGTAAGAATACCCGTACGGATCGACAGCACCGGGATAAAAGCAAAGTTCGAAGACGGGATGCTTACTGTTGTGCTTCCTAAATCTGAAGAAGCTAAACCAAAACAGATAAACATTGAATCTTAAATCAGGAGGAAAAGATGGCTGAGTTGACTAAAAGAGGACATATTCCGGTGGAAAGGAGCTCCGCTGAGCAGTTGCTTTCTCCGGGAAATTCCTACTCCCCTGATGTAAATATCTACGATAACAAAGAAACTCTGATCTTTACTATAGATATTCCTGGAGTGCGTAAGGGGGACGTCAAAGTGGAGATCGATGAAAACAATGTTCTCTCAATCAAGGCCAAAGACTCTTTCAAAGAACCGGAAGGAACATCCCTGCTGAAAGAGTTTGACATCGGAGACTACTATCGAGCGTTTACAATAGGCAATGAATTTGACAAAGATAAAATATCGGGGAAACTGGAAAACGGAGTCCTGGAGATAATCATCCCTCGCAAAGAGGAAATCAAACCCAAAAAGATTCAGATCAGTGCATGATACTTACTTCCGGTTGGTTTATTCAATGAAAGCCGCTTGATGATTTCTTCTCCGCTATGGCGGCTTTCTGCTCCCCTTGTTTCTGTCTTCTCTGCAATAGTTCACTTTGTTGACCGAATTAAATAGACCCGACTTTCAATCTTAAAACGAATGGTTTATTTTATAAGCTATGGATCCCTCATTACTTCTGCCGACTGCATCGATCGATGAAGCAACCCAGGTCTTTATCCGCAAGATGCAGGAGGTTAACCCTAAAATACAGACAGAGCTTATTGAAAAAGCCTTTCGGTTCGCCTGGACAGCCCACAAGAATCAGGTGCGTAAATCCGGAGAGCCTTATCTTGCTCACCCCGTGGCTGTTGCCCTGATCCTGGCTGAACAACACCTTGACTCGATTACCATCGCTGCCGGGCTTCTGCATGATGTGCTCGAGGATACCACTATTGGCCGCGAAGCTATCTCCCAGGAGTTCGGTGATGATGTGGCGCTCCTGGTGGATGGAGTAACAAAAATCAGGACCTTCCAGATTAAAACCCTTCAGGAGAGGCAGGCTGAGACATACCGCAAGATGCTTCTTTCCATGGCTAAAGATCTGAGGGTGATAATCATCAAATTCGCTGACCGCCTTCATAACCTGCGTACATTGAAGTACCTTGAACCGGATCGTATCAAGGCAATCGCTTCGGAGACCCTCGATATCTACGCCCCTTTGGCACACAGACTTGGAATGGCAAGGATAAAATGGGAACTGGAGGATCTTGCCTTCAAACACCTTTACTGGGATGAATACAAAAACATAGTGGCCAAAGTGGTGGCAAACCGCAGTGAGCGGGAGACTACCATCGACAGTTTTGTGATGCCTTTGCGCCGCCGTCTTGACGAGGAGAAAATTGAGTGCACGATTGTAGGGAGGCCCAAACACTTTTACAGCATCTACCGTAAGATGGTTCAACGGAACAAGCCCTTTGAGGAGATCTATGATCTCCTTGCCATCAGGGTAATAGTAAACACTGTCCAGGACTGCTACCATGTACTTGGAGTCATTCACTCCATCTGGACTCCTTTACAAGACAGATTCAAGGATTACATAAGTACTCCCAAATCAAACGGATATCAGTCTCTCCACACCACTATCTTCGGGGAAAAGGGCAACATCATAGAGATGCAGATCAGGACCTGGGAGATGAACCAGATTGCCGAGGATGGAATAGCGGCGCACTGGCTTTATAAAAGTGGTGAACAGACGATGACCAGGGATGACCGGGCACTTATCTGGCTGAAAAATCTGATCGAATGGCAGAAGGAACTCACCGATTCTACGGAATTCTTTGAATTCTTCAAAATCGATCTTTTTCATGCTGAAATCTTTGTTTTTACTCCCAAAGGTGACCTGATATCGCTTCCTAAAGGCGCCACTGTTCTGGATTTTGCCTTTTCCGTGCACACACAGCTTGGGATCCATTGCATTGGTGCAAAGGTCGACGGGAAAATTGAACCGATAAACAAGACTCTTAAGAGCGGTTCGACTGTGGAAATCCTTACCCTTAATTCTAAAAAGCCCTCAATTGATTGGCTGAGAGAGGTAAAGACTCCCAAGGCCAGGAGTGCGATCCGCAGATGGCTTAAAAATACCGGGCGTCAGGAAAGTATCGAACTTGGCAAAAAAATCGTACAGGCTTCATATAAGCGGCTCCGTTCCTCTACTTCTTTTAACGATCATACCCCTGGTCTCCTTCAGTTCCTGGGACTTTCCAATCTGGATCGCCTTTACGAACTGGTAGGCAGTGGAGAGTTGCCTATAAGCAGAGTAATGCAATATTTCCAGGTCAGGAAAATCAAAAAATCACCATCCAACGTGGTCTCCCGTCTTGTGGACACCTTTACCGGGCGAGGAAGTCAGGGGATTCTGGTTGGAGGTAACGAGGATTTGATGGTGCGTTTTGCAAAGTGCTGCAATCCGATTCCAGGTGATTCTATAATTGGTTTTGTGACCCGGGGCAGGGGGATTTCTGTTCACAGGAGTGACTGCAGCAATGTAGAGTTGTTTTCTGCAGATCAGGAACGTAAAATCGAAGTATCATGGGATGACGGGCAACAGAAAAAATACAGTGTGATTCTGGAGATAAAGGCTAAGGATAGGTCCGGTCTGCTAAATGAAATTAGTCTGGTCTTCTCTGAATTTGGAGCAAATGTCTCTGAGGGTGTAATGAAGACAATAGGTCAGCAGGCACGGAGTACTTTCACTATCCAGATACGTAACTTGAATCAACTCAAGCAAATCTTCAGACGGCTTCAGAAAATTAAAGGTGTTGAGAATATCTCCCGTGTAAAAGATTATATTAATTACCCTCAGGAGAACGCCTGAGAGGGGGAATTATGGATCTGGACTTTATCTGGGTATCTGCTGCAGGATTGGGAACCGGCTCAATAACAGGGATACTGCTTTTCCTGATCTTAAGGCTCAGGAAAAAGCCTGAAATGGTGACAGGGCAGTATAATACCAGTTTTGTCTTTTCAGGAAATCTGAAGCAGACTAATCTCCTTGATGCCATCCAGTTTCTGGAGATCGGAAGAAGAGAGGGTATCCTGCATATCTACTGTGGGAGGCGCAAAGGATATCTGACCTTTAAACAGGGGCAGGTGGTTGATGCCTTTTACCGGAATGAGACTGGCAGGGAGGCTATTTTTGAGATGCTTGAGCTTCCAGAGGGGGATTTTTACTTTGAACCCAAGCTGATAAATCAGCCCAGGCTCATGTCAGAATCGATGATGGATATAGCGTTTGAATGGGATGCTCGTAAAAACGGCGGGCTTCAGGAATAATAATTTCAAGTATAGACGGGGCAATTTTCGATGAGCGGAAAACTTAAAATCTTCTCCGGCAATGCCAATATTCCACTTGCAAAGGAGATTTGTAACTTCGCCGGAGTAGAACTTGGCAGATGTGAGATCACTAAATTCAGCAATGAAAACATAAAAGTGCGGATTATGGACAGCGTGCGCGGTCAGGATGTCTTCATTATTCAGCCATCCTGCTCTCCTGTAAATGAGGGAATAATCGAACTGCTGATAATGATCGATGCTGCCAAGCATGCCAGTGCCGGGCGTATTACTGCTGTAGTCCCATATTTCCCCTATGCTCGTTCTGATAAAAAAGATGAGCCTAGAATCTCCATTACAGCCCGTCTGATGGCGGACCTTCTTCAGACCGCAGGGGCAGACAGAGTCATGACCATGAATCTTCATTCCCCTCAGATTCAGGGGTTTTTCAGAATTCCTGTTGATCATCTGCTCGCCGGGCGTCTCTTGTGTGATTATTTCAAGAATTGTGGTACTGAAAACTGTGTTGTAGTTGCTCCTGATGCCGGAAGTGCAAAAAGAGCCGGGGCCTACGCGATCAAGCTGGGACTTCCGCTGGCGATTCTCGACAAACGGCGTTCCGATGATTCTGAATCACCTGTGATTCACCATGTAATAGGAGAGGTTAAGGGGAAGAGAGCCTTGATATTCGATGATGAGATCGCATCGGGCGGTTCTATTCTGGAAGTGGTAAAAGCGCTGGAATCTCTGGGTGTGGAAGAGATTCAGGCTTGTTGTGTTCATGCTGTACTCTCTGGAAAAGCTGTGGAGCGCCTTCGTGATTCATCTTTGACAAAACTGGTTGTTACTGACACTGTATTTATCCCTGAGCATAAAAAATTCCCTCAACTGGTTGTCCTTTCTGTTGCTGATCTCTTTGCGAAGGCAATTATGTTCACAAACAGGGGAGAATCGATAAGCGGCTTGTACGATAAATTCTGATGATCAGAATAGAGATTGGAGCCGAAGAGTCAGGATGCAGGCTTGATCGTGTACTGCGAAAACGGCTTAAGCTGATGTCTCTTTCGCAGATCTATTCTCTGATACGCAGGGGTGGAGTCAGAATTGACGGCAGGAAAGCCAGACAGGATTATCGCGTTCAGGATGGTGATTTACTCGAGATAGATGCAAGCGAATCCGAATTAGCTGCATTATCCGGTCCTGACAACTCTCTCAAATCAATTGTCAACACTGAGTATTTCAAGCGTAATTTCAAAATTATCTACCAGGATTCTGATCTCCTGGCATGCGATAAGCCCTCCGGGTTGGTGGTTCATCCCGGCACCGGGCACCTGCATCGCGATACTCTGATAGAGCTTGCCACCGGTTATCTCCTGCAGAAAGGAAGTCTGAAGGAGGGAGAGGAGCCGGCGCTGGTTCACCGGATCGACAGGGATACATCCGGGGTGATCCTTATTGCTAAAAACAAAAGAACCACTAGAAAACTCCATGAAACTTTTCGGCAACATGATATAATTAAACAATACACTGCCATCTGCCATCACAGACCTCCTGAACTGGAGGGGAGAATAGAATTGAAAGTATCCCGCACTCATGAGCAGAAAAGCGGAACAAAAATGGCAGTGGCAGCAGACGGAAAGTCGGCAAAAAGCAAATACTTTATCAGGGAATACCACGATGATCTGAGCAGGGTCGAAGTACTCCTGGAAACCGGAATTACCCATCAGATTCGTGTGCAGATGGCCTATTTAGGGTGTCCCATCGTTGGGGATTTGAGGTACGGAGATCCTGAACTGGATCACAAGGTTCTGAAAAATGCGAGAAACAGGCTTTATCTCCATGCGTTTCGGCTCTCTTTTCCTCACCCAGTGACTGGGAAGAGGATAAAAATCGAAGCTCATGAACCAAAGGAATTCAGTGAGCTTATGAGGCAGGTCGCCATTTAAAGGAACAGGCCATATATGGACCTGAGCGGTGCAAAGACAAACCAGGAAAAAGGAAATATCCGCATCCGCAACATGCTTGCGTCAATAGAGCGGACATTCCTTCCTATCGGAGCTACAATTGGCAGATACCGGATAATCGAGGAGATTGATCGGGGGGGAATGGCCGTTGTCTATAAGGCTTTGCAGCTAGATCTTAATCGTGAAGTGGCATTGAAAGTTATGCCTGCCAACATTTCCATAAACCGGGGGTTTGTGGAAAGATTTCTCACCGAAGCACATGCTGTAGCAAAACTGAGTCATCCCAATATCGTTAACATCTACGAAGTCGCCACAGAGAAAAACACCTACTATCTGGCGATGGAGTATATACCAGGCAAAAACCTTTACTATTACCTTCATTATTACAAGCCAAAGCTGGTTGATGTTCTGGAGATAGTGGTAAAACTTACCGATGCCCTCTCCTATGCACATAAGCAGAAGATTATCCATCGTGACCTGAAGCTCAACAATGTAATCATGAGGGACCGTCTCACACCGGTTCTTATCGATTTTGGACTGGCAAAGGCTTTGGAAGAGGATGGTTCCGGGGGGATTACCCGCACCGGTGAAATCATGGGTTCACCCTCCTATATGGCACCAGAGCGGCTTCTGGGAGGACAGGTCGACCACAGAAGCGACATCTGTTCTCTTGGCATTATGCTTTACGAGATGTTGACTTTCAAGAACCCTTACCTTGATCAGCGTAATCTGCACCAGACAACTATAAACGTCATGGAAGCCCATCCTATTCCTCCCAGGAAGCTGATCCCGTGGCTGCCGGTTGAGATAGAGGCCATAACTCTCAAGGCTATGGCAAAGGACATGGATGCACGCTATCAGTCCATGGATGAACTCAGGGCGGATATTGTACGATATCAGCGCGGTGAACCCGTAATCGCCCAACCCCCGTCCACCTGGTCGATGATCAGGCATTTTGTCAAGCGTAACTGGGCACCTCTTGTGATCGCCAGTCTGATCACTGCTTTTTCAGCTCTGTTTGCTGCATCGATTTATCTCCAGAACCAGAAAGCCCGCTCTCACTGGCAGCTTGCGCTTATAGAGAAGTTCGGGAACAAAGCCGATTCTCCGGAATGGGTATTTTCCGATGCATCCTCGTGGGATTTTAAAGACGGTACCCTTTACTACAGCTCAAAAAAATTCTCATTTGCCAGATTTCAGCGGAGTTTTTCACGCGACCTGCTGATTGAATGTGATATCAGCGCCGATTCTCAGGACCTTTACAATGTGGGAATCTTTCTTTTCGGTGATCACCCTGATTCCGCCTACTGTTTTCACCTGAACAAGTCCGGTGAGGCTTTACATGGCATAACATTCCCCGGAAAGGGTTTTCTCTTTCAGGATATATCTCCTGCCAAAATAGACCTGGGAACGACCAATCACCTGGTAATAGAACGGATCAGGAACTGTCTGACATTTTCTATAAATGGGAAGGTCGCAGCCAGAGTCTGGGATTATCTCCCTCCACTGGGCAAAGGACATGACCGGATCGGCTTTTTCGCCAATGGCTGTGCGGTGAGATTCGACAATCTGAAGATCTACCGCAGGGCTATTCCTGAGGTTCCCAGTCCTACTCTGATAGCTGACCGGTTCTGGGAACGGGGTGATTTCGAAGTTGCACTTGACGAATACAGAGGTCTGCTCCTCGATTTCCCATCAGGCGAGATTGTAAAAGAGATACTGGTGAAAATGGCCGATTGTATGGTACGGCTGGGGAAATACAAAGATGCTTACGAGGTACTCAGAAAAAGCCATTCTATCAGGGAAAAAGAGGAATCTTTTTCTGCCAGGGCATATTTTCTCGAAGGAATTATTTTCAGCAGGCTTGGATACAGCGAGGTAGCTGACAGTGTGCTGAATCTGCTGGCCAGACGTTTTCCTACTCATCCTGTAAACGCTTCTGCAATGACATCAGCTCTCTTGCGCACATCGGATTATTTACTCTCCGGTAAGCCTGCCATAGCTTACCGTGAGATCAAAGCTCTCATGGACCAGTACTCCAGATATCCTGACAGATGGGGTAAGCTCTACCTGAGCCTTTTGCAGTACTATATCGATAAAGGTGAACTGGATACAGCAATGGTGGTTGCAGAGGAGATCATCTCTATTCACAGCAGGGATCCGGAAATACTTGTCGCCGCAAGAAATGCCATGGGACGGATTTATCTGAAGATGGGGAGAAAAGAGAACGCCAGAGTACTTTTTAATCAATTCGTGGCTGCGAATATAAATGCCTCCGGAGTATGGGAATCATGGATGGAACTGGCTGAAATTTACGAGTACGACTTTATGTATCGTGATGCAATAACTGTGTACCAGAAAGTGTTTAAAGAGGGACTGAGATCGACCCCTGTCCCCTGGATGGCGGCTGTAAAGATCGGGGAGATTCTGCTGAGAGATTCAACACAGTCGGGTGATACTTATTTGAAGGAAGCGGCACATGGGCCTCACCCCTTTCCAAAACCACGCCTCATAGCACGTTATTATCTTGGAGAGATAAGTGAAGAGGAGTTCCGGATAGGCTGGAGTGAACTGTATCCTGATGATAAAATGCTGCTGTACCATATTGCACGAAAAGAAATTAGCCAGGGTGAAAAGCGTGCAGCCCAGAATTATCTGTCCAATCTGAAGCTGAGTCTCTCTACTGAATCCTGGGAATATCTCAGGGTGTATAAGATATTGAATTATCTGGAGAGGTGGTAGTCTTCAAGCTGTTCCCATAAAAAAAGCCGTGTGTCCTGCGATATTCCAGATCTCATTTTCATTTGGTAATGCTGCACCATCACCACCGTATTCAGGGGCTTCACTGTACCACAGAAGTTTCCATGATAGTCCCTGCGGAGCGGCGGAAAGCGGTTCTGGGTTGGGAAAGAGCTGTGTTTCCCGCCCCAGGTTTATGATAAGTAAACGATCCTGAGATGGAATCAATCCGAAATACCTCAATAAAAACATCTCTCTTCCAAGCACTGCTCCATCGATACCCTTTCGTCCGCTTGTTCTGAACACGGGATTATTTTTCCTGATTTCCAGAAGGTCGCGGTGAAGGCAGTAAAACTGTTCATTAATCTCTCGTTCACTGAAATCGAGTTTGCTTTTGATAAATGCATCAGGATCTGAGGGCTCCGGGCCGATCGGACCGTTAACAGAAGCGATGCTTTTGAATTGGGATAGGAAAATTTTTCTTCCCTGAGCCGATCTTTTTGATTGCCCTTCATCGTGGTCGGCGAAGTAGTAGAAAAAAGAGGAGGATGCAAATTCCTGACCCTGAAAAATGAGTGGAGTCTGTGGACAAAGGAGAAGGAGAGCAGTAAGGGCGCGGTATCTTCCCGGTCCGGAAAGCCGATGAACTCTTATTCCTCTGCAGGTGTTGGCGATCTGATCGTGGTTTTGCAGATAGTTGATAAAGCATTCTGCAGGGAGATCAAGAGAAGGAGTCCCCCTGTTTTTTTTCTGCCATGTGTAGTACTGCCCCTGGTAGAGGTATCCATACTTGGCAGAAGATATAAACTCCTGAGGTGTTCCCATGTAATCACTGAAATAGGCTTCGGCATGTCCGGTAAGAGCGACCATCGCTGCCCTGTGGAAATCGTCATTCCAGAGCGAATCCAGTCCATATCTGCTCAGCAGTGTGGAATTCTGAGGTTCGCTTTCTCCTATGATAAGGGTTCTCTTTCCTCCGGAGGAACTTCTCACTATATCGCCAGTTTCTTTTATCAGGTTAACAGGCGAATCATCGAAAATCTGCTGAGTGGCATCGATTCGCAAACCGTCAAGATGAAATTCCTCGATCCAGTACCGGGCATTTGACAAGAAATACTCGCGCACCGGACCGCAATTCTGCCCGTCAAGGTTACTCGCCTCGCCCCACTCCGCTTTATGTCTCGATGAGAAGTAAAAGGGACTGAATTTCCTGAACAGTTCTCTTCCAGGCCCGAAATGATTATAAACAACATCGAGAATTACACCTATGCCCAGGCTATGCGCTGTGTCTACGAATCTCCGGAAATGGTCCGGATGCCCGTACATGCGGGATGGCGCGAACTGGAAAATACCATCGTACCCCCAGTTGAATTTACCCTCAAATTCAGCTACAGGAAGGATCTCAAGAACTGTGATACCGATTCTGGAAAGCTCTTCAAGTTCTCTGCTCGCGACCTCCCAGGTACCCTCTCTGGTGAAAGTCCCGATATGTATTTCATAGAGTACATTTCCCTCCTTTAACACGCCTGGCCAGTTTTTGTCGCTCCAGACAAATCTAGTGGCGTTTATTGGTGCCGAAAGTCCCTGTATACCCAGAGGCTGATATCTCGATGCAGGATCGGGTAAAATCTCATCACTACCGTCTATGCGAAAACCGTAAAGAATCCCCGGTGGAATTGCCTCGATTAGAGCGGAAAAATAACCGTTCTCTTCAGGTTCCATGGTAAGTGACAGCGGCAGTTCGGGATTGTGTTTCCCGGAAGACGGGTCGATGGCGAAGACGACCTGAAGCTTTTTATGGCCAGGTGCCCATACCCGAAAGTGGAGACCATCATCCTCAGGTAAATATTCCGCTCCTGCAGGGTAACGTCTTTTAGTGGTAAAACTCAGAGACATATTCTTTTGCCTCCTTAGGGTATCCAATACTGGTAGGACTTTTTTTGCAACTCCTATGCCAGATAAAGGGCTTAATCCGTAATGTCTATAGACATCGCAAGGAGGATGCTATGGGGAAGATCAGGGATGAAATTGAAAGATTGGCAATTTCCGTTAATCAGAAAAAAGAGATTCCACTGGACTACTCAGTGGAATTCGAAAATGAGGGGTTAACGCCGGAAAGCATGGAAAAACAGAAAAAATTCTCTTTCAGGCGCTACCCTGAGATAATGGAAATTAAAAGGAGCGATAAAAAACTGTGATAAATATCACAGTTTTTTATCGCCAAAATAGTAAAATATTAATGCAACACCTAAGGGGAAACAGGATGCTTATAAACCTTGACAAAGAATCTGCTCTTATAGGAGTAATTTCTGATACTCATGGACTATACAGACCAGAGATATCGGAGATTTTCAATGGGGTTGACTACATTATCCACGCCGGTGATGTGGGCGGGATCTGGGTACTTGATAAATTAAAAGAAATCGCGCCGGTACTGGCCATCAAAGGAAACACCGACAAATTATCCTCTATTCCGGGGCTTTCGGTTGACGCAATCTTGAAGACTGCATCAAGCTCGATTTATCTGCTGCATAATATTGCTGACCTTGATCTCGATTCCCAAGCCGCAGGTTTCAATGCCGTTATCTACGGTCATTCGCATCTGCCTTCAATAGAGTTCCACAAAGATATTCTTTTCTTTAATCCGGGGAGCGCCGGACCCCGTCGGTTCAGGCTGCCTATTAGTGTCGGATTGCTCAGGGTTGACGGAAGCAAGCTGAAGCCTGAGATAATCGAGCTTACAGAAACCAGAACGTAAATCTTACATTTCTGAAAACTTGTGAAAATGTTCGATACCGATACCGATTCCGACCCCGAAAAAAACATCTCTAACAACAGCTATTTACGTTTCAGTAAAATATGCCATTCAGAATCGAAAGTGCTTTGGTAGTAAGGGGGAGGAAGATGTTTCCGATACCCAGAAATATGAGGATGATTTCGAGGGTGAAAACAACTCCTGAGAAAAGAAGAATGTTGGTAAAGAGAAGAATAATGCTTTGACGGACGCTTCTGTGCCGTCTGCTGACCATTAACATCTGCCCAAACTTGAGAAGCGTTCTACCCATCAATTCCCCTGAATCTTGCTCTTCTGATCAGAGCTGCTCTGTCACCTTCTTCAATTTTTTCACCTGATAAATTCACGATAACCATGGAGCAGGAATTACTGTTCAGATGAGCTACATAACCTATGCCTGCAAATGAGGGATTATTGACAGGTCTATCTTTGTGATATACTGCAAATACATCTCCCAGCAGGACTCCATCTGCTTCGCCACGGTTAAGAATAAGTGTCTGAAAGGGATACGCCCGCACAGTTCCTTCCACTCTGGTGAACACCTCTGCCCCGATCACTACTTCTGGTTCAACCAGAGTATCGATCTCTTTTGGAGTAAATGGAGTGGATAAGGCAACTCTTTCTTTTCCCTTTACTGGATCGGACATCTCGAACAGCTCAGCGTGAATCCGCTTCGGACCTGCTTCTATGACCCGGGCTCTTGCGACCCTTTTAACCAGATTTGAAATAGAGGAATTGAAGCGGACAAAACGGATCGGGGAGAAGACATCGACAGTATCACCAACCTTGTAACTGGCGCCTTTCTGGGGCTTAATGGAAATGCGCTCAAACCTCTGATATGACACCTGGCTAACTGGTTTGTCGACAATGGCATTACCTGGATAAATGTATCCGGAGGGATCCTTTTCGGTCCATAGAAAAGGAACCGCAGCGAAAAAAGCTGCGCTCAGAGGGTTTCTCATCCGGATTGCCGACAGAATCAGGGAATCCTGATTGTAGGGTGCTGCTTTCTCGAGGCTGTCTCTTATGGATGCAGATTCCATAATCGCTCCCCTGGTCTGGGAAACCATCACAGGCTCAGCATTAGCATCGATAGGCTTCTGCCCTGCAAAGGATTCATTTCTGCCCGGAATGCGTAAGGAATTGCCGGGATAGATCAGGTCAGGATTTTTGATGTAGGGGTTTGCGTTCCAGATAAGAGGCCATTTGAAAGGGTCAGAAAGAAAATGAAAAGCGAGATCCCAAAGGGTATCCCCTGGCTTAATAATATAGGTTGCGTCCTGTGGCGCCTCCGGGGAAGTCAACGGAACCGAGGTGGATAGAGAATCCTGGGCTGATGACAGTGCCGGAAAAGAAAAACTCAGAAAAAGGAAAATATTAAGGCAGAACCTCATAATTACAGTATAAATATGTTTTTCCATGATAACAAGTCAAAGAAATTGATTCCAGTTTTGTGTCAGTCCCCTCTTTGTGGTGACCGTAATCGTGCTCATAATCGAAAAAAGCTAAGCAAGAGAAAGAAACATGACGATCACGATTACGAGCACTGCTTCGCTAAGCACGATTTACCGGATACTGCAGTTTCTGTAATTTATTTTAGATTGTTTCTAAAATGCTGGTAGACAAGGATCGTACAAAAAGGGATTTATCTATGAAACAGGAGTGCATGCCATCATCGCTGAAAATTGTTCCCGGAGGGGTTACAAAGGCAGCGGGGTTTAAGGCTGGTGGGTTGAAGGCGGGAATCAAGGTTACCGGGAAGAAGGATCTTGCTTTGCTGGTCAGTGAGAGGCCATGTACTGCTGCCGGTGCTTTTACCACTAACGCTATCCGTGCATCGAGTGTTGATTGGTGCAGCAATCTCCTCCCCTCATCAGAGATTTTCTCAGTGATCTGTAACAGTGGCTGTGCCAATGCCTGTACAGGTAAACAGGGAGAAGTCGATACCAGGGTTATGGCCGAAGCTGTCGCCAGTGCAATCGGAGTCAGGAAAGAGGCTGTTCTGGTTGCTTCAACCGGTGTCATAGGAAAGTTTCTTCCAATGGAAAAGGTCAAGTCAACGATATCTCCTCTGGTCAGGTCTCTTTCTGCAAAAAACGGGAAGGAGTTTGCTACTGCCATCATGACAACAGACCTTGTCAAAAAGGAGAGTGCGGTTGAGGCATCGACAGGCGGAAAACACTTTACAGTAGGAGGGTGCTGCAAAGGTTCAGGAATGATTCATCCGAATATGGCAACGATGCTGGCTTTTATCACCACTGATGTATCCATAAGTGCGGCGAAGCTGAATAAAATTGTCAAGCGGGTGATAGACATGACCTTCAACAATCTTACTGTTGACGGGGACACCTCTACCAATGATATGGTTCTGGTGCTTGCAAACGGGGCATCGGGTGTGGAAATCCGTACGGCATCAGAGCTGGATCTTTTCCAGAACGCACTTTTTACCGTCTGTAATGATCTATGCAAGAAAATTGCCGCTGATGGGGAGGGTGCGACTAAGAGAGTTGAGATCAGGGTTGCCGGCGCGCTGAATGAAAAAGATGCTAAAAAGGCTGCCAAGGCAGTAGCCAACTCAAATCTGACCAAATGTGCACTTTTCGGCAATGACCCCAACTGGGGCCGGATCTCATGCGCTGTAGGGTATTCAGGGGCTTCTTTTTCAAAAGAGAAAATGACAATTCTTATGTGCGGAGTACCGGTTTTCAAGAATCTCCAGCCGGTTCCTTTTGATGAGAAAAAGCTTCACAAACTTCTAAAAAAGAAGGTGGTTGATATTGACATAAATCTGGGTAAAGGGAAAGCTGCGGCAATCGCTCATACCTGTGACCTAAGCTACGATTATGTCAAAATTAATGCCGAGTATCATACCTGAGCGCTCCTGAAGAAACCGGATGCCTGTTTTCACAGGCAGACGTTCCCTGGGTGACAAGTGCTCCTTACAAATGACACTCTTTCCTCTATTTTATTCCTGCCGGAAGCAGGAATCCAGGAAAAATTCATGTAGACTCGCAGATGAAATTAAAAGAGAGTGGTATTGACAAGTGATTGGATGCCTGTTTTCACAGGCATGACGTCCTGTGGTGACAAGTGCTTATTACAAGCGATACTTCCGATTTGAAAATGTACATTACGGTCAGGAATTGCCTGTTATTCCCTCTTACTATCTTTATCACCAACAAAAACAGCAGATTATTCCCCCCGGTTATGTTGAGTAAATACTCAACATAATCTTTTTATGCAAGATCCTTTTATACAAAATTTGCGTATATTATCAAGTAATAATTCTCAAGAACGGTAACGTCAGAAAGGGTTTACCCTTATAAACAAAAGAGCAGGAAAAATTTATCAGATCTATAAACTGGGCAGAGGGGTATTAAAATGATCAACTTAAACAAATCACTGGCTGTTGCAGCATTGTTCCTGTTTCTCTCCACTGAATCTTATTCTCAGAAAATCGATCTGTCCGGAACTGTAATTTCCGTCTATGGAAATCCGATACCCGGGCTCCAATTGATTCTGGAAGGGGCGCAGATGAAGGTTACCACCGACAAAGAAGGAAAATTCCATTTCCTCCGTGACGGGGGTACACCTGTTAACAGGATACAAAAGCACACTGCCAATAACTCTTCCGAGATGAAGAATTTCATTTACATTGAAAATACCGGCCGGCTTCCATTGTCTCTTTATAATAAAGCGGGAGTTGTTTATGATTTGACAGGCAAGGCGATTTCTCTCCACAACAGAAAAAACGGTTTGCCTCAGGGACTGTATTTTACAAAATCCGAGATGGGTATCGATCGTAATCCCGGTTTTCATTCAGAATTAAATAAAACCGCCTCAGTTGACAATCTCAAAATAACTTTCAAAGACAGTCTGCGGCAGACAGTTGAAGTGACATCTTATATAGATACTCTTAACATTCAGCTTACGGATAAGCTTTATGACAGATGGCCGCAAGTCCACGCGGGCGACTCGATGCCTGTCAATCCCGGGCTGCAGGTCGGTCCTTATGTTAGTGGTGTCACTACGGCTATTCATAACAATGGATATGTCGTTATGCTGATTGGTTCTGAACGTCCATCGTGTATAACCGATGAGCTGGCCAAGAGTCGAATTGCGGACCTCGAGAGAGGACTTCGTGAGGTTGTAGAAATTGTAGGGTTCCCTGCCTTCCCGGAGTGGAAAAATGGTTACTTCTTAAACTGGGTTGTTCTCAACACCGGTATTCCCGGTGCTACTCTGGCAAATAATGGCGGATATCAGGGTAATCGCTGGGGACACATGAATTTTGAATCAACACCCCACAATCCGTGTACATGGAGTGAATACGAGGCCGGTGGAGCTCTTCACGAGTGTGTTCATGCTCTTATCGCAGAGCGGTGGGTTTACAACAATCAGGCCTCCGGATGGATACATGAGGCGTTTAATAATTATCTGACAACTATGGCTAATGCATTGGTGCGCAAGAAATACACAATGGGCTGGACCGCATCATTGCATCTCAATATGCCCCATATTCCCGTTGAGTCAATGGGAATGGCTACGGATGACTATGTTGCCGGACCTGCGGATCAGGGTATGAACAACAGGACTTATCACAGTACTCAGCACCGCTATGGTGGAGAAATTTTCTTCCTCAGCCTGTCTCAGGTGATGGGGCGAGGTTTCAATGTGTCACTTTTCACGGTTCCTCAACGTAATAACTCCAAATCAATTCTTCAGGTATTTCATAGTATCTACGGAGATGAGGCTTATGCGACTGCCATCATGTCATATGCTGCAAAGGGCGCTATTCTTGATTTCGAAGAGTGGACCGAGACTATGCGGACTCTGATGCGAAACAATTGGAACAACAATTACTGGTTCTACATGTTCCCGGGTGGTGATGGCACAACAGAATTCAGGCCACCCGAAAAGACAACCCCTCATCATCAGGGGCGAAACATAATTCCCATCAAGCTTGCGTCCGGTGCAACATCGGTAACAGTCGAATTCACTCCTGATGCTGCTGGAAGTAAAGGTACAAAGCAGAAAATGCAGGCACAGTTTGTATATCGTGACCGCAATGACAAACCAGTTTATGGTCCTGTTTTCTCCGGTGGACAAAGCACTATTCAGATCCCGAATGGTGCAAGGAATGATATAGTAAACTTTGTAGTCGCTGTGGTCCATCCCAATGCCACTTCAGGCAGTGATGATAACTCAGGTAAGGGTTTTGACGCACAGGAGCATTTCAGTTACAAGGCACGTATAGTGAGCGGTGGCACAATCGCCCCCACCTCCACACGTCCCTGGTAACCAGTTGTACATTTGTTTCAGGCCATGTTGATTTCCAGATAAATTGTAATTCCGGATTTAAGGCATGGCCTTTCTTTTTATAGTCAACCTGCCATAAAACCTTCTTTCTGAACTGGCTTCAGCTATGATTATACCTGTGCGCGGCTTACTCTTGTTATAAGCGGCATAAAAACTGTATTTTGAAAAAGAGCCCCTGAGGCAAAGTCATGTTCTACCTTAACAGAAGGAATAGTATGAAAAGAGTGCTGGCCATAACCCTTTTTCTTGTCTCGATTACTGCTGTCCTTTATGCTGACGATCCCAATACCCCTTATCATCCGCAGGTTTCAATCATGACCAGCAAGGGAGAGATCGTTGTTGAACTGAGACCGGAAAAAGCCCCGAAGACAGTCGAGAATTTCCTTGAATATGTCAATTCCGGATTTTACGAGAACACCATATTCCACAGGGTTATCAAAGGTTTCATGATCCAGGGAGGGGGACTCACTGCTGATTTAAATAAAAAGAAGACCCGGGATCCAATCCGGAATGAGGCTGACAACCGCCTTTCAAACCGGAAGTATACTATTGCAATGGCACGTACAAATGATCCTCATTCTGCAACATCACAGTTTTTTATCAACACAGCCAGTAACGCACCGCTCGATTTTAAGAATCAATCTCAGGCAGGATGGGGATATTGCGTGTTTGGCAGGGTGATAAAAGGTATGGAGGTTGTTGATGCGATCGAAAACGTCAAAACTTCCTCCAATGGTATGATGAATGATGTACCTGTGGAAACAATTGTGATTACAGGAGCAAAAGTGCTCAATCCTCCTGCTGAAAAGGAAAGTAATCAATAATTCAGGGAATCACAGTCCAGTAAAGAAGGCTCTGGCATGATAACGGCTGCCATAGCCTTCAGTTTATCTGCGCAGATTGATTTCACGCCATATTATCACTGCTGCCCAGCGTAACTGGCCCAGAAACCATCCAACATAACTGATCAAAGAGTTTTTCCTGTTTCCCGCAACCATCCTGCTTTCAACGGCATTTTTATCATCAAGATACTTCGATGAACTCTTTCCTATTGGTTCAGCAACAGGAAGCACTCTTACTCCGCTGGGTTTCATCATCACCGGTAAATCATGGACCAGTACCTTACCCATCTTCTCATGCTCCCTGTACCTGAGAATGCCATTTTTATCCGCCAGTTCAGCCTTGAGTATCTGCCTCATGCTCCTGCGCTCGACAAGTTGAACCGCATTCTCCAGATGTAAATCACGGATAAGATTCTGCCAATAGGAGAGAGAACGTGTTTTTAACACGGATGCAATTTTCCCGGAATCCACTCCATCAGTTAAAACTGCACTGAATTCAGGAATTTTTTTGAAAGCAGTTAATGTTCCTGGTGTTATGGACAGATAACAAACCCGGTCTCTGGTCTTGTAATAGTCGCACAGATTTTCGGGCAACTTTGCACTCTCGTTATTCAAATTGCCTGTCTGTATGTAAATTGCGGAGATAGAAAGATTAGTGGATGTCCGGCTGCCGCCATGCCCTCTTAATCGTCTATAGTAACTCAGTGCCGCAGAAAGAGAGCCGATCAAACCGGTGCTCTGATCGATTATGGGCATCGGAACCAGTTTGGGAACCGGTATTTCTCCGCTGTAACTGTGCATCAGACCGCTTGCTGCCTGTATATTCTGTTCAAATCCTGAATGGTTTTTCCAGGGCCCTGAAGGCTTATATGCCATTATATTTACGAATACTACATCTGGGAAATCTGCCTTCAGAGATTCATAATCTATACCCAGCTTTACTGCTGCTTTTTCAAGGAAATTGTGGATTACTATATCAGGTTTGAATTCTCTGATAATATTCTTCAGTTTTTTTCTTCCGTTTGGCCGTGAGAAGTCGATCGCCACAGAAGATTTTCCGGCATTGAATGCAACATGAAACGGTTCCTCCCAGAGAAGGTGTGTTCCCCTGAGTGACAGATGCAATACATCACCACCGTATTCCGCAAGAAGACGCCCGGCAAGAGGTCCTGCGATAATTCTGCTCAGATCGAGAACCCGTACCCCCTGTAAAGGCAATATTTCTGATGATTGCGGTGAATTTATCACCTTCTCTTCTGTCCATCGCTGCAGAAGCTCTCCAACCGAAAGAGTGGCTCCTTCTTCTGTAGCGACACCACTTCCATAAGACGAATCCATTAGCTTTCCCGGGATCTCAATTGTGGTTCCGTCTGAACGGGAAAAGTTGAGGAACTCTCCTGACTTGGCAACCTGGGGATGGGCTTTCCATTCACTGAAGGATCTGACCATGGTACAGCATAAACCTGCCTCACCAAGGAGTTTCTCCCAGTATTCTGCCGGCTTCTCCAGAAACAGCGACCGTAATGCTCCGGTAATCCTTATTGCCTCCCATAAACCAACGTTGGATATCGGATCCCGTCTGGTCTTATTATTAAGAAACCGTCTGATTAAAGCCTTTTGCTTTTTAAAACCGGCAGATTCGATAAGGAAGAGGAAATTCCGTAAATGGCGGGGCAAACCAATCTGAATGTAAATAAACCTTCCATCGGAGCCTTTGTAAACTCCCATGAAAGGTGATGACAGCCAATGGACCGGCTCCCAGCTCACAGGCGGGCGGGAGCTCTCCATCAGAGTGAGTACCTGTAAGCTTAATGCGACTTTTTCCAGTGGGATACTGATAAAATATCCTCTTCCGCAGCGTTCTCTGCCTATGAGAGCCATCGTGATGGCATTTACAGCATGGAAAGCCGTAACGGTTGATGCCAGAGGAAGAGAAATCGGGCGGGGAGGTTCCAGACCTGTAATACTTTCGTAAAGACCGGAAAACGCGCTTACCGTATCTTCATTCAGGTGTAAACGGGAATTTTCGAGACTGGCTGGAATGGAGCAATGAATCAGATGGTTTGATGAGGCGATATGATGGTTCAGTTTTTCATCTTCATCGGCCCTGAGACCATCATCTATCAGAATATCGGTCCTTTTAATAAGATCAGAAATCCGGGTGTCTGTGATATCCTGAAAGATCAGAGTGTTTTTTCTGCTGTCAATGGCAGGATCTTCTTTATAAGTATCACTTTTCCGGATCACTGCTACATCAGCACCACAATCTCTCAGTATCATCGCGGCAAGTCTGACGGCACGGGATTGTCCGTTCTGCAATACTCTTATGCCTTTTAAAGTGTCATTGACAGCATGTGACAAGAATCATTCTCCCTTAGCTTTGCAGATGATCACTTCAACCTGAATTTGAAAGTCTGATAAAAGCCAGCTACCCACTCGTCAGATTCCCTGGTAAGTCCATGTTCAAAATTCAGTGTGAGTGATCCGGATTTGAACAGACGCACTGCCTGAAGGCGTGCGACGGAATAATGGGCGAGCTCTGTTGAAGAGAGGCCATTATACATTCCGCTTATCTCCACTACCCCTGACCACTTGTTCCACTGTTTCTTGTATGATAATCCATAAGGAATTTCGTCTGCCTGGGCAGAGCCTCGTACATATTCCACCGGGCTCCCTAACGGGGCAAGGCCTAACCTTGTGGTCAGGAAACCAAACTTACCCAGGTTTTTTGAAAGAGTAAACAACAAAAGATAATCCGCGACCCCGGTTCCCGCGCCTGCAAGACCGTTGCTTTCATCGTAGTTGTGGTCATTTGCCCATATTGTGTAAGGTTTGGCGCTTGAAAATTTGACTCCTATTGTAAATGCGATGGCAGGGAGATAGTTCCGTTCTTCCAATATTCGCATTTTTGCAAGAAACCGGGGGGATTTACCACCCATGTTTCTGTGGTCTATATAAGGGAACTCTATAAAAAGATCTGTAATGTCAAATTCCAGTTTCAGAAAATCTGTGGGATAATACTTGAAATAAAGAGGGATGATAAACATAGTCCGTTTTTTCCATTTTTCGTTCCTGACAAGGGGCATATCGGAAGTGTAGTATGTCAGAAAACCGGTCTGGAAATTCCAGGTTCCTGCCTCTTCGAAATAAGCATCTTCCATCTGTGAGTAGATATATCCCAGTTGATGGCCGAAATTGAAGTGCCTTCGGGTAATCGTATTGGATGTATCTTTTGCAAGGCAGCCTGCAAAAAGAAAGAAAAGTATTATTATGACCCTGATTATCATGATTTAAACCAAGAAACTATCATGAAAACAAAGAGTTGAGACTCTGAAATTTTAATCTGAAACCTTTATATTCAGCTTAAAATATCAATTATGCGCACACCTGATAGTGTCCGGTTTAACTATTGGAGTGCTGTGTTCAGGGTTATAGCAGTTTGTGTAAATTGGCAAAACTGCACCTTGGAACAGATGCAATTCTTCTCAGAAATTCAGTGTTGGTCAGAAAATCTGAATCAATCTGCTGGCCGGGGTGAGCGAGGACCTCAAGAATGTATCTTTCAGCAAGATCGATAATCTGATTGAGTGCCGGATAGCAGATTGAGTTTTCACTGGAAGTGATCTGGCGGATGTGGAAAAAATAATCGGTACAGATAAATCGTTTTTTCAGAATCGAATCTACTCTTTTCCGAAACAATTTGTTCAGCCTGCTTTTGTTCTGATTATCTGTAAATGTGATGTTTTTCCGCACTATGGTGCCTTCAGGAATATTTCTACTGAAGAGCATATTTGCGCAAAGATGCATGTGGTTATGCCCGTCAATTCTTGACGGAACTTTATTGTAGAGTCTGGTGTACTCCTGGTACTGGGATTTGAATACGTACTCAAAATCTTTTTTAAGAAAAGGATTATAGATGACCTGAGAGAATTTGCTTTTCATGAGCCATCGGATGATCTTTTCCTGAGAATGCTGCAGGTGAGCAGAGACATTCTTTCCGGTAAATGGTTCGGTGAAATTCACATGTAGTCCGGTATCGAGATTTTCACTCTTTGCAAGTTCTGCGGCACGCTCAGAATCACCCATGTATACCATGGCACTTACAGAATCGACTGCTCCTGCCTGGAAACACCTGTGTATCCTCTGAGTGATTATATTTGTTGCTCCCCAGTCATCAGCATTGATTATAAGCATTCCTGCGCTCCAACTGTAAAGAATTTGATTTACAGATTTTCAGTAAAAAGGACATGTCAAACAGAACCTGGGCCTGATGAGTCAGCAATATTGTTAAAGGAGATGCCGGAAGTATCGTCTATGATTGTTATGATTTGCTCGGATTCCTTTAAATTCTGTGCTGAAATGACCATCGAGATTTTCTCATCAGTCTCTCCGATTATGCTGAAAGGAAGATCATTGAACACCTTGACCAAAGGCCCGTTCTTTCTGGTTTTTATCAGTTCTGCCCCCAACACTTTATATCCGCGTGAAAACTCATGGGATCTCAGCCAGTTAATAAAAGTATGCTCGACCCTCTTCTGTGCGACTCTGCAGGAGATGACAAAATCCACCAGACGAGGCGTCTCTGAACATTCATCAACACTTGCAAACCCCACAATACCATAATCCCCAAACCGGTCACTGCAATGGAGTCCAAGGCACAATACACCCGATTTAGAGAGCAGTTCCCTGAACTCGGAATCGGAATATCTCCGTGATGATAGATTAAGCTGATTGGAGCGCTGGATAAGTTCAAGGCAGCGGGAGATATGAGCCGGCTCGGTTGGGACAAATATCCGCATATTCATGCGGCAGTCTTTCAGAAAAGCTGTTATATCTCCACTATACTGCTGCTGAACCTTCTCCCGCTGTATCTCAGTGAGATATGATAATCTTCGCATTTTGCCTGCTTCAGACACTGGAACATCGAATTCCGGACGGGAAAGGGCAATGTTTATCTCCTTTTCATCAAACACCCGCACCTGAGGAAGTGCTCCCTTTACTTCTGCTCTTTCGAATGGTGAGTCATCAAAAAGAACAAAGGTATCGATACCGATATTGATCCGCTTTGCTATCTCAGCCAGATTGGCACTTTTTGGCCCCCAGTTTATAGCGGGATAAATGAAGTAGTCCTGAAGATTATAACGCTCCAGAATTTTCCAGGCCTCGTCATGATCGTTTTTACTTACGATAGTCTGGATTATCCCCCGCTCATCCAGAGCCTTTATACATTTTATGTTCTCCTCGGGAATTGTAATCTTCTCGGCACCATCTTCGATAAGTATTCCTTTCCATAATGTGTTGTCGAGGTCCCAGGCGACACACTTTACCTTTTCTGCGGGTACAGGTTTAATCTCCACGCTTTTTTTTACCGGTTTTTTGCGAATGAAATCAAGCCATGAGAATACTACCCGCACATCGAGATCGTTTTCCGGAAAGACAATAATGCTTCCAGTCGGAACATCAGAGCTGCTCTGAAATTTTATAAAGGGGATTTCCAGTTGGTTTCGGCCGGGGTTTATCTCAACAGAGTCCCGAAACCGGTTGTCTCCAGATGTGTACTCCACCTGCATCCTGAAGGAATTCTGGTGAAAGGAGAAGCACTCCATAAAGAATGAATCTATCTCTATTTGATTACCTTCTCTGTTGTGCATTGACTGAAGTATCTTTTCGCGAAAATACGCATAGGCCTTATACAGTATCCTCTGCGGGTTGCGGTACCTGATCTTAAACCATTGGTTGGGATTGAAAGGGTTTGTAAGTGCAAAGGCAGTCCGCACAAGACCTGCAGCAATTCTGTCGATTTTCTGAAAAAAACGATGCTGATCAGGTGAGAGCATGACTGGATACAGCATGGTTCCCAGTCTTGCCCATCGCTTGAACCTCACATCCGCACCAAACTCAAACATCCCCTTATATGCTTTGTTGGGGTAGATACCATATTTTACCCGTACACATCTTTTATCCTCTCTTTCCTCATAGAGCGGACAACTGTGATAGCATTCCGGGGGTGCGCACTCAAGACAGTGTTCTCTCCAGTAAACAAGAAGAGTCTGTGCTACCTCGTCGATGTGAAGCCCTGATACAAAATCTGTGTTTGGGTGCAGTTCCTTTTTCCAGAGATTCTTATTTGAAAATTCAGGTTCCCACATATTTATTCTGTCCTGTCTACATATAGTTATGCCTGAAATGATCTGTCTTTGACCGGTTCTATCCCGAGATGACTGAGAATCTTGCCGATATGATCACAATTCCTGACAAGATATTTCATGAAATGGTGCTGTCCTGCAAGGAAAAGAAAAGGAAGTGATATTGTGTATAGTCCGGATGCGATAAGAGATTTTGCAGTCGATTTGCTTACAAAAGAGGAATTTCGTGCATTCAGTGCTCCTCTAAGAAGTGCTCTTTGTATATAGTACCTGCGTGTAAATCTGTATTCAGGCACAAGCTCATGCACTATTGCTTCATTACACCAGATAAATACTTTCCCATTATTAATTGCGGTTGCAAAGAAATGGGAATCCTCCCCACCGGTAGAACCGAATCTGTTATCAAAAGGGGCTCTGGTATTTTCAAAGAGACTCATCCGAAGCAATACATTGCCGGTCCGGGTGTAAACTGGATCTTTCAGCACTGTTCCTGTTGAAAAGGTTTTGCGATTGCAAAGCCTGCTCTTTACAAGCCAATCGGGGGGCTCAATCTCAAAGTATGGAAGAACCGGCCCCAGGATACCATCGGCTGCATATTCATGGATGCTCTTATAATGATTATAAAGCCACATCCTGTCAGGATACTCATCGTCATCGATAAACGCCAGGAAGTCTCCTCCGGCATTCTGAACAGCTCTGTTTCTGGCCTGTGTTATGCTTTTGACCGGCTCACAGACATATTGCAACTCATAACTGCATTTTTTTCTCAGTGTTTTAATGACTGGTTCTGCGGATTTTTCTCTGTCATTGTCCACCACTGCAGCAGAGTACAAGAACTCATCGTTGGTAAACTGATCGTTAAGATTCAGGAGCAGTTTTTCCAGTAGTTTTTGCCGTTTGAAAGTACATACGGCGATTGTTATGGTGTTTTTTCCATTCATGTTTTTTCAAGACTGTCGAGGGCAGGTGTAATGGTTTTAGTATTGGTGATGATAGACGGGGGTGCAAATTTCTTTCCAGTTTTTAGGGTTTACCCCGGAGGAGCTTTAGTGATTTAAGGGGGGGGTAAAAACCTTGAGTGTTATGCCTGTGAAGGCGGGTGTTCTTTTTATTACCCCGGAGATGAAACAGTGTAACTGTTTTTAATAAAAGCATCGTCATATGGGTACAATGTCAATTCAGAGGTGATTTAAGAATTTTTCTTTGGATGGTTTAAGCTGATTCTATATGTAAATAGTTAGTTATTCCATTGCAATTTATTTTGGAGATGACTTAACGATTCTGTCCTGGGTTCTCTGTTTCACCCCAGAGATGAACTAAAGACCCGGTTTGATCATTGTTTCACCTCGAAGGTGAAATAATGATTTAGGGTCTCGAAAAACCTCAAATCAGGGATTTCATTTCCCGTATTTTCTCAATTCCGAAAAAAATTTCCAAAGTCTTCAGGCATTTAAATGCTACTTACCTGTTGTAATTCAACCGAAGGGGAAAAAATTGAAGGATTTAACAATAAAGGTAAAAGGGCATCAATTAATGCAGCACTTTACTAATGTATTTGAATGGCGTAGCCTATGTACAAACCATCTCTTTGAAGAATTCTATTCCATTGATCCTGCAGCTCCTTGAGATCATCTTCGAAACCGCTGATCCACTTACCCCCAGATAATTGGCCAGATTAATACAGGAAAAACCAAAGTGGCTGACTCCAACCAGTGCAAAGATCTCTCTGGCAGTGGAGATCTCATTAATTCGGCCGCTGTGAT
>JAAYIG010000230.1 GCA_012523595.1 Fibrobacter sp. | reverse complement strand
TGGGGTTGATGTTTCGGGTTTGGAGGTGGAGAAGCTATATCAGGGGTTAGCTTCGAGGTGAAACAATGATCAAAGACAAAATCCCTATGTCATCTCTGAGAAAATGTTAAATCACCGATGTACCTCCAAGATGAAATCATGACTTAAGCCTTTAAGTCACTAAAGCACCTCCGAGGAAAGTCTGGTTACACTTTTTTGCACAATTCCACACCCCTCCCCCCAAATCCCCCACAAAACGCCCCAAAATGATTTATATTATGGTTACAGGCTAATTACCTGTAACAAATCAAATATCCCAGCATTCTCCAGGTGAAAAGTGGATAAAATCTTCAGTTACACAGATTACCGCAAATACATACGTGACTATTATCTCTATAAAAAGTCACAGAAAAAATCTTTCACATACCGAACCCTTTCCGCATTGGCGGGAATCAATTCATCGGGATTTTATCCCCTGGTGGTACAGGGAAAAAGAAATCTCACCGACGCTGTCATACAGAAAACATCCCTGGCTTTGGAGCTCAACCCTCAGGAATCACAATACTTCACCTTCCTGGTCAAGTTCAATCAGGCCAGGTCTCTCCAAAAAAAGAATGAGTACTTCTCCAAATTGGTTGAAATTTTAAACCGCAAAGATGTACAGGTAATAAAGGAAAGCCAGTTCGATATCTTCTCAGAGTATTACCACAGTGTAATCAGAGAGCTTGTTGTCTGCAGAGACTTCAAGGGTGATTACAGGAAACTGGGACAGATGCTCAGACCCGAGATAACTGCAAAACAGGCACGCAAGTCAGTCGAGCTTCTGCTTAAGCTGGGATTTCTGAAAAAAGAGGATGGCAGGTTTGTTCAAAGCTCACCGATTCTTACAACAGGACAGGATATCAAATCACATCAGATATTGAATTATCAGGTTGCGATGCTCAAACTTGCACTTGAAGCTTTTGACCGGTTCGGGCCAAACGAGCTTATCTCAAACTCCTCAACTACTTTCAGGATTTCAAAGGAAACTTTCGAGTTATTCAAAATTAAAAACAGGGAGCACAGACAGGAACTCCTGAGAATCGCCGAGGCGGACACGGGAGCAGACCAGGTTTACCAGTTGAACATCAACATGTTCCCCTTGTCTAACCCAATGCACAAGGAGTCACCCAGTGAATAGATGGATAATAGCATTCCTTGTAGCAGCCCTTTTATCAATAGCCGGTTGTTCGCACAATCCCGCACTGGCAGGAGGAGGTCTGGATACAGAATCCAGCGGAGGTAAACTCACCGGTAAAGTAATGATTTCTGAGAACCAGCCAGGTTCATTCTCCAGGATCGATCTAATCCCGCAGGACTTCTCCCCTTTCTTATCCTGCACTCTTCTGACCGTGTCAGCGGATTCATCCGGAGTCTACCATTTCGAAGACATCGATTCAGGATACTATAATCTTGAAGCTTACGATCCCTCAAGCGGGAAGAGACTGCTTCGGCTCAGTATCAGAATAGATCAATCAGACAGCATCACGCTTGATCCCGACACGCTGAAAGATCCATCTGGAATAATGGTACCCGGCAGCTTTCTGCCCGGTGAAGGAACCGTTTACATTCCAGGAACACGGATATCCAAAACAGTAGATCCCGGTTCATCTTTTACAAATATCGACTCTGTGCCATCCGGCTGCCTCCCGCCGCTTCTGTTCACCAGTTCCTCCGGAACTGAGTCAGTCAAATTGACAGACAGCATAAAGGTAAATCCCGGTGATTATTTAATCATCGACACTCAGAAAACATTTCCATATTCAAGCCTGATTTTGATTAACACCGATCAGATACAGAATATCAGCAATATCAGCGGAATACCCCTGCTTGTGAGATTTACGTCAGATAATTTCATCTTCAGTCAGGTATTAACCAGTGGCAGAGATATCCGGTTCTTTGCTCCGGATGGATCACCTCTTTTCTACGAACACGAACGGTGGGATTCACAGAATGAGATCGGTGAAACCTGGATCCGTATCGACAAGCCGCTTTCCTCCTTACAATTCATAATCATGCGATGGGGAAACGGTGATGATGAAAACCAGGCCAGTCCGGCACAGGTGTTCGATACATCACTGGGTTTTCGCGGGGTCTGGCATCTGGTCGGGGAAAAAGACGGAGTTAGAAACCATGATTTATACAAAGATGCCACTTTTATTCAGGGTCATGGTGATGATTTCGTTCGCGCCAGAGGACAGGAGGGAGTAATCGGGCCGGGAAGACAGTTTAACGGCACCAATGACTACATCTGCATACCTGATCACCCCTCTTACCATTTCGGGAATGGTCCGTTTACAATCTCACTCTGGTTCAAAATTACAGAGATTCAGCGGAGCGATCTTTTTGTGCTGAATTTCAGTCCTGACAACAGCAAAATAGGAATCTCCTCAGGCTCTGACGGTGCAGTTTTCGCCTGGACATCTGAAAATGGTATACTCGACACTGTATGCATCTCATCTCATCTGTCTTCCGATCTCTGGTACTCGCTTTCCCTGGTAAGAGATGAGTCTGAGACAGCGAAACTCTACATTGACAGTGAAGAGGTGGATGAAGGCCTCTTAGACCTCGACATATCAAGTTCCACATCAGGCATGGGGATAATTCTCGGAGCTGATCTCTCCGCAGACTCTACTGCCATCAATCCGCTGGGTGGCTATCTCGACGAAGTGCGAATCGAGTCTCAGGCCAGAACACAGGAATATATAAAGGTTGATTTTCTGAATCAGAAGACTGACGGAACGGTCACTGTGCTGGAACGGTAAGAAGGACCGCCTCCTGGCGGCCCTTTACTCCTGAATCACATAAACAGTACTACATCGGCAGGTTCGAGCGCAAATGCTTTGGGTACCGGCTCCTCTGCAGGTTTTGACGAAGTAAGGGTGATGGCCCTGGAGCAATTTTTCACATCTGGAGGAATCATCCACTCCTCGATAGTTGTCTCACCTGTAAGATTCTTATTAACACATACACAAACCGGCTTACTACCTGAATCTGAATCTTTCCTCAGAAAAAGAAATGGCTGGTTGTAGTCGCAGAGTGTTCTCCATGCACCTTCCTCACCCAGTACAGGAATTTTCATTTTAAGATCATTAATTATCCCGATCCATTGGGTAAGGTCCCATTGCGGCTTGTCAACATGCTCAGGACTGCCCTTCACTACATCCATTCTGGTTTTGGCTCCGTACTCAAAGCCCATGGTCATCATAAGCCCTTTTGAGAAAAGCGACTCAAAAGCGTACCTTCCCTTCTGTGCCTCAATTGTTCCCGGATACTCACTTGCGAGCCGCTCTGTATCGTGAGATTCAGGGAAAGCGATCGATGGGGCGATTCTTTTGTTGGACTGATGCTGTTCAAGAGCCCAGGGCTGGTCGTATTTCCACCACTTTGAGGAATTAAATAGATAGTCAAATCCCACGTGGGCAAGAGCCTCGATCTGGGACAATTGACATCCCAGAGTCTCTGCGTAAAACATCGTACCCGGCTCTCTCTTCTTTGCAGATGAGATCAATCTATCCCACAAAGGTGCCGGAACCTGATACGCAGCATCACAGCGGTATCCCAGAATTCCCATTTTCTGGAAAAAAGCAACCAGACTGTCCCAGTAATTCCATAAACCATCTCTGTCAGAACTGCCGTCATTATCAATGATTGCCAGATCTCCCCATACCGTTACTTTGTTGCCATCACCGGGATCTATTGCAAAAGGATTCATAAGTCTTCCCTCATTATCATGTTTGTACCATTCAGGATGACTTGTGGTGAGAACCGAGTCAAAGGCAGTATGGTTAATGACCAGATCCATTATGATATCCATGTCATTGTCTTTGCATTTTTTGATGAATTTTTTAAGGGGGCTGAAATCGGAAGGGTCCTGACCTTTTTTAAGGAAAAGAGGATTGAGACGATAATAGTCTTTGACTGCGTACAGGCTTCCGGAAAATCCGGTCTCGTGAAAAGGGTTGACAAAAATCGCATTGAAACCCATCTCTTTGACATGAGGTATTATTTCCGCCCAGTTGTCAATTGTCTTGAAATGACGGGGAAAGAGGTTGAAAATCAAAGGAACATCATCTTGCTTCTTCACAAAGATCCTCCTAATACGATGTTGTCTATTAGACGTGTTTTACTTTCTTTTGTGATACAGGCCACCGCTGTTAAAACCGGAGAATCTATCTTTTCAACAGGCCTGAGATAGATAGTATCTACCAGTTCAACATATTCTGGATAAAAGTATTTCCCTGAAGAGTACTCCTTCAAAATAGCGTCCTTAATAGCGCCTGCATCCCGTTCACCTTGATAGTACCATTTCACTACTTTTTGCAAACCTGCGAAAATCATGGGAACTTCAGCACGCTCCGATGGAGTGAGATAGGAATTTCTGGAACTCATCGCCAGACCATCACCCTCCCTGATTATCGGGGCAACATCGATACTCACAGACAAATTCAAGTCCTCAACCATGCGTTTTATTACTACAACCTGTTGTGCGTCTTTCTGCCCAAATACAGCTATCTGCGGATTAACAATATTAAAAAGTTTAAGAACAACAGTGGTAACTCCCCTGAAATGCCCTTTTCGGGTCGCCCCGCAAAGTGTCTCGGTTATCTTCTCAACATTAACAAATGTGCAGAAGGGTTCCGGGTACATTTCTGAAACTGATGGAGCAAAAAGTATGTCACACCCCGCCTCTTCAGCCTTGGCACAGTCCTGTTCGAAAACCCTGGGATACTTCTCGAAATCCTCCTGAGGTCCAAACTGTGCAGGATTCACAAAAAGACTCATCACGGTTATATCCGCCTGGTCTGACGCCCTGGCCAGAAGTGAGAGATGGCCCTGATGCAAAGCTCCCATCGTGGGGACAAGACCTATTGAGTTTCCTGAAATTCGATGAGTATAACAGAGATTTTTCATCTCCGCCACAGATCTGACTATCACCATAATATCACCCGTTCTCGGACTTTTTTCTTTCGCTGTTTTTAAGGAGATTTTTATCTTTTGCGCCCATTGGCTGGTAAAATGTTGTTCCTGGTTTGACGTTTATTATCTGCTTGACAAGTTCCTCAAGGTCCTCCCTGCGATTTACAAAGTCAATATCGTTTGTATTGATCACCAGAAGCGGTGTGGAGTTGTAATGGAAAAAGAAGTGATTGTATGCAGAATTGAGCAGATCCAGGTAATCTGCATCCATGTTGAATTCATAGGGTCTTCCCCGCTTCTCAATTCTTTTTAAAAGAACACTGGTTGAGGTCTGGAGATATACAACAAGATCGGGCTGAGCAATAGATGACTCCATCACCCTGGCAATATTGTTGTAAAGACTCAGCTCATCTTCGTCAAGGTTGATACTTGCAAATATCCGGTCCTTGGCAAAGAGGTAATCACTTATTGTAACCTGATGAAAGAGATCCTGCTGCGCCACCATCACTGAGAGCTGCTTGTACCGCGAGACCAGAAACCAGAGCTGGGTCTGAAAAGCAAACATGCGCCGGTCGGTGTAAAACCTGGGAAGAAAAGGATTCTCCTCCGCCTCCTCCAGAACTGTCCTGGCATTGAATCTCTCTGCCAGAAGGTAACTCAGCGATGTTTTCCCGGCACCAATCACCCCTTCAATACAGATATAGTTCAAATGTGCAGGTATTTTCTTTTCATCTGTTAACATTTACAGCCTGTCTTCAGTTCTGGATAAACCTTATCTTCTGTTTCCTTATATCTCTGTCCATATTCTCAAAAAACCATCTGATCTTTTTCCCGCTGCCTGGAAACTCCCAGTCAGGCACTATCTGATTCAATCCTTCAAGACAGAACCTTCTCTCTAAAACTCCTCTGTGGGGAATCGTAAGCCGCTCTGTTTTAATCACCATCTCCCCGAATATCAGGATATCTATATCGGCTGTCCTGGGTTTGAGAAGCCCCTTTCTGTCCCTTCCCATTTCTCTTTCAATTTTCTCAACTGCTGACAAAAGATCCAGAGGCTCTCTGTTATAATTACCACTGATTATCCGGTTAAAAAACCAGTTTTGGTCCTCCACCCCAAGAGGCTCTGTTTCCATTAAAGAGGACTTGAGAATTGGCCCCCCTAAAAAACCCTCCAGAAAGGACTCCATCCTGCTGATATTCTCTCCCCTGTCTCCCAGATTACTCCCAAGACTCAAGGCCACAGCAGTCATGCATTGAAATATAGTTTATAATGCAGCAGCAGGAACTGCAATTACCACTTTGGAAGCAGCACAAGACCGGTATTTATCCAATCTTTTCCCGGAAATGAAAATTTCTGACATCCACAGATGACTTCAACTGAGGCAGGATCTCTTTTTTACGTCCCACTATAACGGTAATCAGTTTTTCAGGTGAAAAACATTCCCTGATCGAATTGTTAACATCCTCGACAGAAATCCTGTTTATCATGGCATCAAACTCTTCAATATAGGAGTTCGGCCTGTCGTAAAAACGCAGCCAGAGCAGTTTTTCCGCTATACTGCAAATTCCTTCAAGCTGAAAAGCCATATTGCCGATAGCAAACCGCTTCGCCCTCTCCAGTTCCTCTTCCGTGATTCCATTGCTGCAGAAATCACCGTATATCTCCCTGATCATCTTCAGCATCTCAGAAACAGTTGCACTCAGAGTAGTAGTAGAGATCAGAAAAGCCCCGAAATACTTCGAGGTAACTAACTGAGAAGAGATACCGTAGGTTTTTCCGGAAAGGGAACGAATCCGGGTCATAAGCCTTGACGAGAAGTTTCCGGCTCCAAGTATGTAATTTGCAAGAGCCATCTCGTTTCTCCACCTGTACAACTCCCCGGGGGCATAATGCCCAAGAAGTATGGTGGCCTGAGTCAGATCAGGCTTGTTCACAAGCCTCAGTTCACTTCCGGACTCATTTACCGCTGGAGCAAAAAAAACATCCTTCTTCCCATCCCCAACCCAGCTTTCCAGAGAAGCAAGCCATTTACTTTTAAAAGATTCCGGGTCAAAATCTCCGGCTACAGTCAGAATACAACTTTCAGGAGTAAAATGGTTTTTATGGAATTCTTTAACATCTGCAATTGTGATATTTTTCAGTGAGTCAAGTGTATGAAACCTTCCGGCCGGATGCTCCCTGCCTGCCATTGAACTGTAGAAATGATGACTTGAGATTACAGCGGGATCCGACAACTCAGCATGCATTGAAGTGGCCATCTCCTGCCCGATACGGCGGAACTCCTTCTCTTCCATCCTTGGACTAAGGATCATATTCCAGAAAACCGGAAAAAGCTCATCCTCATTCCTGGAAAGCATCCTTATCCCCAGAACAGAATGCTCCTCCCCAACCTCAGAAAAAACACTGGCACCGGTATACTCAAGTTTTCCTGAAAACTCCTCCGATGAAAGCTCCCCGGAACCCTTCTGCACCAACTCAAAACAAAGCTCCGCACAACCCTCTTTCCGCGGAGGATCCGAAAATTTTCCGACCGGAAGCTGTAAAATGGCTACGATACCATTCTGCTCCTTGTCAGGTGCAAGTATGACCCGGAGCCCGGACTTGAGAAGAAATTCATCTATAAAAGGAAACCGGAAGCGAAATTCCATACTTATCAATCCTCTTCCCTTCCCGGATGTTTCCGGAACAATCTCCTGAAAATCCCTCCTATGTAAAGCAGGGGGTTTGTTCTCCTGGGCTGAAGATATAACACTCTCTTCCTGGAGTCATCCCAGTACTTACGCGCAACTTCCACCAGCCTTTCTGTATTGAGATTCTTCAAAAGCTCCATCCGCTCAACCCACAACCTGTAATCACCTTCAATACATTCACTGAACCCTATTCTCTGGCAGATGTTTTCAGCAGAGTAAAGCTCAAATGTCCTGCTTGTCAAAGTTGAATTCCTCACTTTTTCCATCTCTTCAGTTGTGATTCCATCAGTCTTTATTCTGTGAATCTGCTTCTGAAGAGAACGCTCCACATTCGCAGGTTTTATATCCGGAGTAAAAGCCGCAAAGAACATCGACATCCCGGCCCTCTTCAACAGATGATTTATCCCCCCAGCCATCACCGCAACGGACTCTTTCCTGACAACCTCCCGGTGAAGACGGCTGCTTTCTCCGCCGGAGATCACAAGTTGTAGTATCTCCAGCGCAACTGCATCCTCATGGGATGAAGAGGGGGCAGGATAGCCGATAATTATCAGAGGAACATCAAAATCAACCTGTCGCTTCATCCATGGCGGCGCACTGCTCTGAGTTACAGGGATCTCATCCTTGTTACCTGTGGAAATACCGGATGCCTTTTTATCAGAGAAATGTTTCTCCACGGTTTCAAAAACAGAATCCTGCTCAAAATCCCCCACCAGAACCAGAACAGCATTGTCAGGTGAATACCATTTCCGGTAATAATCCCTGCAATCGTCAACAGTCAGACTTTTCAGATCCTCTATCTTCCCCAGAGGTCCTGTGGCATAGGGATGGTTACTGAAAAACTCATGACGGAATTCAAGCATCGACTTGGCAACAGGATTATTCATATAGGTGTGGTACTCTTCAATTATCACCTTACGCTCAGTCTCAAATACCTGCTTATCAAGCAGGAGTCCCTGCATCCTGTCAGCCTCCATCTCAAGAACCATCTCCAGGTAATCTCTGGGAACGCTGTCCATGAAAACAGTGACATCTTCAGTTGTAAAAGCATTACAGTGCCCGCCGACATCGTTTATTCGGTTCGAATGCTCCTCAGGACCGAATTTTGAAGAGCCCCTGAACATCATATGCTCAAGGATATGGGAAATCCCCCGTATCCCGTCACTCTCACAGAAACTGCCGGTCTTATACCACAACTGCACAGAAACAACAGGAGCACCTGTTTTCTTCAGACAGATCACTTTAAGACCGTTAGGCAGTGTACGCTCAACTATCTGTTTTAGAATCATCACATGAGCTTTTTAAAAAGGATGTATACTCTTTTTCAAGTAACTCTAAAATAAATCCAAAAAGATCTTCTCCCAAACCTGCGCTAAACCGGATAAAGGAGGAGGAAATAATCCCGGAAGGAAAAAGCCTGCGGAATTTCTGAGGATCCTTACCTGTCCTGAACCAGCGCCTGAATGCTTCCTTATCTGCCCTGATTTCCGAACCTGAAAGGATATCTGATGAAAGGCCGGGATACCCCAGATATGCTGCCAGGGAGAGTATCACCACCTCCTGTCTCCAGGGCTCATCCACACCTGTCGACCGGCTCAGAAAAGATCTCACTGATTTGTCTGTATGGAGTGAAAAAACTTTAACCGTCTCCTCTTTTGAGTTCACCCGTTTCAGAAAAGGAATCAGAGCATCCTGATTACTGGAAGACAGGTCAATCATAAGAATTCTCTTAAAGCCCTGAACTTTCAGAGCTTTTGAAATATCAAGCAGACAATTTACCATTACAGCAGGTTTTACACCGGTACATCCGGTAAATGACCAGAAGGGCGTTGAACATCCAAAATGGAAAGTGGGTGCCAGAAGAACCGAGAGCCTCGATGAAATCGCGGCAGCAATTGATTCACAGCAGAAAGTTGGCACACCAATCGGAACTGTCCGACCAAAAGGCTCCAGACTGCCAAGGGGGAAAATAAGACCCGGACACTGTTTTACCAGTTCCTCTATCTCTCTGAAAGAGAGATCCAAAAGCCTCATCGTATTATTTAAAATCATCTTTTTCCTGGAATTGCACACCTGCGGGATTGAATTTCAGCGAAGATGGTATTTTAATCAAAACTCTACCACAAAATACATCAGGCTTGCAATAAGTGATTGAGTTTCTTGTAAGTGGAGAAGTATGATTCCTTTCTGAATACCCTGCACTGTAATTTTAATGACGCGAAAATTCTTTCTGGCAGGAATGTACCAGAGTGGCATTTCCAGGCTAACAGTCACTGATGTCTTTAATCCGGCTTAACAGCACTTCACTATGTCTATTACTCCATTCTGTGAAGTTCAAACCAATATTTTTACACACTGCATCTCTCTATTTAATTATATTGGGAAAAGCTTCAACACAGCATGATTCTCACTCTTAACAAATTACAGTATTCGGGAGAATGATCGTGGCTGATCCTGCATTAGTCCGAATCACTCATCGAAACCAGGTAGTTTCCGGGCCGGTTACGTTCTGCGGTGTCGACTCCCTGTGGAGTGTGCAGCAGTTCAATCATGAAGTGGGAGATGGTCGATTTATTTTCAATGGGTTCAGGGAAGAATGGAAACACAAGCACAAACCCATGTCTCTTGTATTGGAGTTTGGCAGTTATGCTCCCTTGTTATACAAAACAATCTGCGCCAATAGTGTTCTGGACAAAATAGAGATATTCTGGCTCAGGTACAGTGAAGAAAAAAGAAATACTGAAATCTATTTTGTGACCGCTGTATATCCGGTCAAGATAAACTCCACAAGACTGTTTTTCCCAAATGTATATTCAACTGAATTTGAAAACACGGGTCATCTCTTTCAGGTTCAGTTTCGTTACCGCTGGATAGAGTGGGAATATACAAAAGGTAAGCACTGGGTGAAAAAGGAGTGGGTGGAGTATCTGCGTGATGAATACCATTGCAGAAACGTACAGGATTTTAAAGAGATTCTTGAGATCACCTCCGGTTATATGCTTACCGATGATCTGCCTGAACCGCAAAAGGAACTCTCAATTTACACAGCGGGCTGGGAGCATCTTGATAACACGCTGAGAAAAGATACACCTTCTGCTGCAGCAGAGGGAAACCGTATACGATTGTTTGCAGATGTATCCGGAGCGTTCGATGGAGAGAAGATACGTTTTCAGTTATACTACCGTAAAGCAACAGGGAACTGTATTCAGTTTACGGAGGTGTCAGGTAAAATCAAAGCAGGTACCGGGACAGCAGATTGGGATGTGGATCTCTCAAAAATTAAAGAGAGAGATTTTGAGATTCATTTTGAACCGGTGGTGCGGGGAAAGTACGGGAAACCTTGTAATATCAGTTTATTGAAGCGATCGAAGATAATTGTCCCCTGGTTTATCGATTGTCATTGTCATATTAATGCTCCCAAATGTGCACCACTTCCTGTAATCTGGGTACAGAATGCCTTGATTCAAGCATTAAAACCCTCCTGGGATTTCATGGAAAACAGAGTGGTAAAAAAGCTTATCTCCCTTACGCAGCATGAACTTGCAGATTATGCCTCGATGAGCACTGATGATCTTGGAAACAGATTGGTTCAGGAGTCTGGCAAGGTGATGGTTGACAGAAGTTTCAATAATTTTTTTGGCCTGCCTGAACAGAGAAAACGGATACATATAATCATGCCCATGGATATGGAGCTGGCATCCTATCATGGGTATGATGGGAAAACAGTTTATCTGAAAGATAAACATGGCAACAGCGGATATTGGAGCTATGAAGATGAGGGGAAGAGAAAGTGGGTTTCCCTGAAAAAAAAGGGAGTTCAGAAAATGGAAGCATATATAGATCAAGTTAAAGCTACCAGTCAATTCTGTAGATCTACAAAAGGACTGGCATTACCGTTTTTTCATTACGACCCTCGAAGATGGCAGGGAATTGTTCTAAACAACTCAAATTACAAAGGAAAATGGGATAAGCCATTTTCCTACCTGGTCCAAGTATCAAGTGACCAAACAGCATTATCGTTATGTACTGCAATCGGTTTCAAAATGTATACAGCCCTTGGTTACAGGCCTGATGACTATAAGGATCGAATAGTGCGCAGCCGTTCAAAACATAAACAGAAGAAGAAACTTCATGGACGACTTCCTGATATGTACAATTTCTATGAAAAGTGTGTGAGCCATAAAATTCCTATTATATGTCATGGATCAAGCGGCGGTGTTTTCGCACATGACTATATGCTTTACTACGATTATTTGTTCCCTGCTGAAAATATTTCAGATGATGAAAAAATGGAATTCTTCAGAGAGGTTTTTGTGAGCCCATGGGCCTGGGAGAGCGTTTTGCAGGATTTTCCAAAACTTTATCTATGCCTTGCGCATTTTGGCGGTGAGGAAGCATGGTGTAAGGATTGGGATAAGCCTGACAATTGGGTAGGAAAAATGGTAGAGATGATGGAAAAATATGATAATTTTTATGTCGACTTGTCATACTATATTTTCAGTGATAGAAACAGATACAAAAGACTTAGTGACATTATCCAGAAACACCCGAAAGTAAAGACTAAACTTCTGTTTGGCACCGACTGGTATCTGATTGGTTCTGAAAGATCAAAGTATGGACATTATGATTCTTTTGTCAAATCTATGAGTAAGAATTTGTTTTCAATAGATGAGGAACTGTGTGCATACTGTATGGTTATAAACCCGAAGAGATTTCTTAACCTTGAGTATATTGCCGACAAACTTTACGAACTGTTCGGCTCTATGTGGGATATCAGGGAATTGGTAAAGAAAACCATGTACAGCTCAATTGATCAATTTTACGAACCAAACAGATGCGATGTTCTTTCACATCTTTAAATTTGGTCATATCAAACATTTGTATTACATTGTATAAAGATTAACATATTCAATATAAGAATATCTGTTTGTTAAGATTTTGACAATAATGATAAGCTATATGAAAATGGGTTTTCATAAAGACATTTGATTTTGAACAGGATATAAGGTCGAATTCATTCAATGTTCCTAAAAAACAAGCAAGAGTCTGATATGTACAATTCATTTGGAAAATTATCTGTATTCATTTTCTTTATTTTTACGGTATATATTGAAGGAAGGCCAAAGGTGGAACATCAAAGCAAAAACCTGACTGCTACAATTTCGATTCATTACAAAAAATATGTGGGCAACATGTTCAGTACTCCATACCCCTACAG
>JAAYIG010000229.1 GCA_012523595.1 Fibrobacter sp. | reverse complement strand
CTGCCTGCAAACCGGGCTGTATGTCCCTCTCCAGGCCATGGTTCAAGTTTTGTTCCATCAATGCTCCAGTATTCATTCTCACCCCAGGTACCGTTCCCAGCCTGAAAATCAGCCTCGTCAGAAACATCCCAGGTGTAAACTGGTGTCTGTATTACTTTCAGGGTAACAGCTCCATCCCCAGCCGAAATAGTGTATTTACGCCCCGCAGGAGCACTGCCTATATTCAATCCATTATCCTGGAGCGCGCCGCTATAGGTTATCAAAGTAAATGTGCTCTCTTTCAACTCCGACAATTGGACAATATCCAATATACCATCAAGAGTAAGATCTCCGTTTACCTGCAATTGATCGCTGCTGTTGCCCAGTTGAAATACCAGTTTTGAAAATTTGTTTAAAGTGAGTGGTCCGGTTGAGAGCTTTCCGGCACCTTCATCTCCAGGAGAAATCGTTCCGCTGTCAAGAACTGTGACCGCACCAGCTGCATTTCCGGTTCCGGAAAGTGTCCCCTTTACTGTTACAGTGCAGGCCGGGTCTGTAGACCCATTGATCTTCATTGTCCCTGCAGATACATTTACAGGGCCAGTGAAAGTATTGTGACCGGAAAGGACCATAGTTCCATTTCCAGTCTTCACAAGCCCACTGGTAACATTCTTCGAATAAGGACTCTCCGACTCTATATCATCACATAGCTCTGCACTCACAACAAGATCATCACCGTAGGCACTGTCTGCTACATCGAATTCAGTTGTACCCCCTGCATTACAATTCCCGATCTTGATATAGTTTGCAGAACCAGCCCCGGTAGCAATAAACGAAGTATTTGAACCAATTACGGATACTTTCCCATGTAATGACCAAACTCCCCAGCCGTATGTCGAATCTCCGCCGTCTGCCAGTAATGTCCCACCGTTTAAAACAATGGGGCCAAGGGTGTTAAAAAAGCCGTTACTCTTTAAAACTCCACCGGAATCAATTGTAATCGTAACAGATGGAAATGATAAATGTCCACCGAAGATATCCTGCCTGTCTATTCTAAATGTGCCTCCTCTTTTTATTATCATCTCACCATCAATCATACCTCCATTATAGATAGAACCTTCGGAAGCAACAGCCAGTGTTCCATTCTCTATAACTGTTTTCCCTGAAAAAGTATGTGAAGTGCGGGAGAGGATCTGAGTGCCTTTACCGGTTTTAATCAGAGAAACCTTGCCTGATCCATCCTCAATCAGATTAGAATAGGTAAAATCTGAAGAATTATTAATAGTTAATTCAGATTCCGATGATCCGCTGTTGGTGATCTTCCGTAAACCACCTATCTGTCCGTTGTCAGCCAAGCCGGCTACAGTCTGGTCGTAGCCATTCAGATCAAAAGCTGCATCGCTGTTATCTGGTTGTCCTATCGAAAGGATGGTATTTTCAGGAAGAGCATTTGAGGCCCCCAGGGATAAAGTACCCACAGCAACGGCTGTGTTTCCCCATTGATTACCGGTGGAGCGGACAGTCCAGGACCCGGCATCTGCTTTAACGAGTGCAGTATTTCCGATCGTTACATTTGAACTGATAACTCCATTCCCGTCTCCACGAATAAGCAGTATGTAACTGCTTCCATTTATGGTGCCTTGCAGCTGTAAATTGCCGTGCGCGTATATCTGAGTACGGTCATTTCCAGCCAGCGTTACTG
>JAAYIG010000228.1 GCA_012523595.1 Fibrobacter sp. | reverse complement strand
GGGGCGGGGGAGGTTATTCTGGAGGAAAACACACCTGCCACAGAGATATTCATAATCCTGAGCGGCAGGGTGTCTATTTATCTGGGTTTCAGGAGTGAACCACTTGAGTTGATTGAATTCGGGCCCGGAGGCTGTATAGGCGAAGTATCTGTAATAGGCATTCTTAATCACAGCGCATCAGCAGTGGTTACCGAGGATGCAGTGCTGCTTGTGCTGAGCCGAAACACCCTGATGGAGATATTTGATGAGGACAAGGGGATCTTTTCAATGCTCATTCTTAATATTGCCCGTGAGCTTGCAAGGAGACTTTTCCATACCAACGAGATTCTTCTGCATTATGGTAAGCACGACAGCAAGGGCAATCCCCAGATTAGTCCTCAATCTCCCCTGTAAGCAGTCTCTGTGTGTTTTTACTCAGGATCATCTCTTTTTCGCTGTCTGTCAGTGCCAGTTCCTCTATCCATCTTCTTGATTCTCCCTGATCAAACCAGGGGGAATCAGACCCGAAAAGCACCCGTTCGATACCGTGTTTACGGGCAAGTTTCACAAAATCATCCGGTGGGAGAAGATGGCATACTGCTGAGGTGTCGAAGTAAATGGGTAATCCGCAGAGATATTTCCGGACATCATCCCAGACCCTCCATCCACCCATGTGTGCAGCGACTATGCGCAATCGTGGAAAGTTGCGATGAACCCTTGCCAGTGCGTCAGGAAGGCAGTGATCACAGGTGAAGGGCCCCGGATCTTTGCCTGTATGAAATACAGCTATCAGTCCTGCAGCGCTGATCTGCTCATATATACCGAAATAAGAGGGATCATCTACATAGAAATCCTGATATTCCGGATGGAACTTCACTCCAGGGATCCCGGCCTTGAGAAGAAAAGAGATCTCTTCCTCTATGTTTTTAGTTTCAGGATGCAGAGAACCAAAGGGTACTGTGCCGTTTCCTTTGAGATCAAGGCATGATCTGTTGATTGTAGTGACCTGAGAAGGCTTTGTAGCTACAGGTAGAAGGACGGAGGTACTTATTCCGTTTGTCTGCATTGATTTTTGCAGTTCCTTATATGTACCATTTGTATAATTACGGGATTCTTTTGAATTGGCCAGCAGAACGGAAATGGCCCTCGGAGCAAGTTCATCGGGAAAAATGTGTGTATGGAAATCGATTACTTTCATTTTCTATAATAAAAATAGTTCAGGACAAGGGCTGAAGGCAGAGAACAGAAGGAAGAAGATGATAGAAGGACAAAGGGTCTGCGGAATAATATAATGAAAATGATATGTGTTGAGGCGATGTCCTGATTGTTTCAGACAGTTGTGTTTGTTATTGGTATCGTGATTCCTGCAGGGGCTTTTGCAGGAAAACGATTCAGGAGAGAGATGATGTTTTACAGAAGTGCTTATGGAATCCTGATAGCAGTGATGGTTGTATTCTGCCACTCATTTGCCGCGGGCCCGTCTACATCTTTGCGGGTGAAGAACGGAACTGTTTACGAAGGGGAAATGGTTTCTGAAAATGAAAACTTTTTTGTATTGAGAATCGGCAGTACAAATGTGAGTATCCTTAAAAGGATGGTTACGGAAAAGGATGGAGTACGTTACAGTTTGCCCTCAGATACTCCACAGGTTCAGGCTGTATCGGTGAAAAATGAAGAACACACTCCCGGTGAGATAACAATCAAGCTGAAAAACGGAAATATCTTCAAAGGCACCATCATTTCCGAGACTGATAAGGTGATTGCGTTTAATTCCAAAGGAGCCCGTGTCAACATCTTTAAAAACATAATTGCCGAGATTGACAGCGGGAAAAGCCCCGAGGTTAGAGTTGCAGAGAAAAAAGCAGTACTTTCCCGGGCACAGGCAGTGAATAATCTGCCGGATACTCAGGAAAAGAAAATCACCCCTGTAAATGACAACAAACCTGTAGATAATACGCCGGCTTCTGTCCCTGAAAAGAAAGTCTCTCCTGCAAAGAAAACCAGGCCTGAGGAGAAAAAAGAAGCTGCAGTTTCAGTGCCGGTCCCCCAAAAAAAAACCGATGGAAAAGTGGAAATCGTGCTTAAGGACGGTATCTCTTTTACCGGGATAATAGAATCGGAGAATCAGCGTTACATAAGTTTGAATTCTGACGGAACAGTAATAAACCTTATAAAGCGTTTGATAAAGGAGATCGATGGAGTACCTTACAAAAGGAACACCGGTCAGCAGGAAATGGAAACCGGTTTTCAGGTGCAGAGGACTGTTGTAAGTGAAACAGATGGTGTCAGTGATAACTCAGCGGGAGATAAGGTCGTTAAGCGGGTGGTCCCTTTTACCACTATTCCTTCTGATGTTTCGGTTTCCTCACTTATGGCTTCACTTAAGTCTGCGGATTGGAGAGAACGAAGCAGAGCTGCGAGACTCACAGGGGGCATGGGACAATGGGCTGCTTCAGCGATTCCACTGCTTACAGAGCTTCTTTCAGACACTGTGAATTCCGAAAAACCTGCTCCTGTGTGGATCGATTCCTCAGAGATTAACATTATGCTATGGCCCGGTCTCGAGGCGGCAAGAACGCTGGCCTTAATGGGAAAGGAGGGGTTTACTCAACTCAGTAATGCTGTAAATCAGCCAAATCCTCTGATTCGAAAACATGCTGCATTCGGGCTGTGTGAGTTAACAGATGATAACGCTCTCAGGCTCCTTAGCGGGTTGCTCAGAGATATCAATGCTCATGTAAGAGCTGTTGCTGTG
>JAAYIG010000227.1 GCA_012523595.1 Fibrobacter sp. | reverse complement strand
TATCTATAAAGTACGTTATTTCTGAGTCATTATTTTTTAATATTTTTGGTTTTTTCAAGAAAAATAGAAGTGCAAGTTACTGTAAAGTCTTGTAAAATAACAGATAAACACCCTTGTTGTCACACAGCTATACAGAATTTTATTGGCATCCGAAGTAAAGGAAATTACTTTATGTAGACGAGAGAATTTTAAATGAAATCTTTTGAAATCAAGATAATATCCATTATACTGCTATTCTTCTTTTTTTCACCAGGCAAAAACCAAACCTTTGCCGCCCCCAACAAGAAATATTTGAGCAAGGGCTTTATTGACGGCTCTATAGGCCGGGCATTCTATGTTCTGACCGAAGCCGCCAGTGTTGCAGGAGTTGGTTTCAGGCAGAGAGAGGCGATAGCTGAGGCCAAGAAAATCGCAAGAAATTTACGGGAGTTGGCCAAGGGAGATCCAAATGAGAGATACGTTATCTGGAAAGTTGGTGAACTTGAGGCTCAGATTTACCTTGAAGAGAGGGATCTTGTTCTGCAGCAGATGCAGAAGGGCCAGCAGGATGTCAATCAACTGATAGTGCGGTTCAATGCTGAGGTGGGAAAATCCAGACCTGATTTTGCCACACTTAAACGAATTCATACACTTATGAGCAGGCTTGATGTTTCAAAGGCAAACGAAGTTGCGTCCTCGTTCAACAAAAGATACAGGGCGATCTCAAAAGAGGTTCTTTATTCCATAGAAAAGAACCTTGCGAACAGAAATCTTGAGAAGGCACAGGAGGAACTGGGTTACTGTCTGCGGAACAGATCTTATCTCGCAATATCTGAATCACAGTATTCCAGTATTGAAACCCGTGTTGTCGGACTTACTTTTGCCGCGGCAGAGAAGCCATTTATCAAGGCAGAGGTTGATTCTGCCTTCAAATGTATCAGCGCCAATCGCATTTCCGAGGCAAGGAATCTTATCTCTTCGGCCAAAATCCGTTTTTCCAATATCAAAGCAAACCTCTCAGCATCCGAAGCATCGCAGTTTTCCGGACTCATTGACAGGGTATCGGGCAGAATGGGAACCAGAGAGGATTCACTGGTAAGGGTCAATCTGAACATTCTCAGATCAAAAGGTGTTAAGGATGCAGACAAATACATGCGGACCGTACTCAAACCCTGCGGTGTCTCAAGGGACAAAGTGGCACTTGTAGATGAAGCTATCCTCAGCATTTCATCACCGGACAACACCAAAATGAGCGAAGAGATTGGTCAGCTTGCATCTCATGAAAGTTCACAAGGTGTTGCTTTCGATGACATGTTGAACACAGCCAAGAAAAAGGCGCAGGAGAAGCTTGACAGTATAGCGGCAGTTGAGCAGGCGAGGATGAGGAGAGAGCAGATCAAAAAAGCCCGTCAGGACAGCATTCTTCTTGAAAAGCGGTTAGCCTTGCAGAGGGATGAGAATCGTGCGTTCCAGATATCGGTTGAGATCTATGATCTTCTTGACAAAAACAAGACCCGGGCAGCGAAAAGCCGCTTTAACAAGGAGAAGGCATTTCTCGCCAAATTCCTGACAAAAGATGCTTATGAGATTCTGGAGATTACAATTGAGAATCCCGAGCAATTGGGATCAGAAAGCAATATAGCCTATATTGTGGAAAAGAAAGAGGAAGTGCCCCCTGCCCCACAGACAGCATCCAGTGATGAGAATCTGAGGAAAAACCAGGAACGGGCACAATCAGAAATTATTCAGATCTATGAGATGCTGGAAAAGAACAATATCAAAGAAGCGATAGATCGTTTTCAGAAGAACCGCACACCTCTTCAGAAATATCTCGACAAAGAGGTTTTTGAAATGCTGGAGATGACGGTGACACAGGCTAACATTCAGCAGTAATAAATTTCAGTATTTACGTTTCTACGCAGATACACTAATAACAAACAACTTTTTATTAGTTAGAATCAATATAATCATTTATCAAAAAACCAAGGTAAGAGGTCAGGTCAGCCAGTGAAAAATATCATAGTAGAATTGCTTTCTTCCGAATTATCGGGAAAATTGACATCAGAGGAAATTGAGAGATTAATAGAGATTCCCCCTTCTGAGCAGATGGGTGATTTTGCATTCCCCTGTTTTCCTCTGGCCCGTATCTTACGCAAAAGTCCTCCGGTTATTGCAGAGCAGCTTGCCTCAGGCCTCAAACTTCCTCCTGAGTTTGAATCTGTAAAGGCCATATCGGGATACCTCAACTTTTACCTCGATAAACAAGTTCTGGCCCGGAGGGTTCTCACAGATACCTGTTCTCCGGATTTCGGAAGAGGGAAAAACGGGCTCGGGATTGTTGTGGAGTTCGCCTCCCCCAACACAAACAAACCTCTTCACCTGGGACACCTAAGAAACATTTCTATCGGTGAAAGCGTAGCAAGGATACTCTCTTTCAGCGGCAACCATGTGACAAGGACATCAATCAATAACGACCGGGGAGTCCATATCTGTAAATCGATGCTTGCCTACAAGGAACTTGGTGAAGGGAAGACACCTGTGGAGGTTGGCAAGAAATCCGATCATTTTGTTGGTGATTATTACGTTCTCTTCAGTAAAAAAGCTGCAGAGGATGAATCATGGAACCAGAGGGCTCAATCGATGCTTCAGAAGTGGGAAGCCGGCGACCCTGAGACTGTGGAACTCTGGAAAAAGATGAACGAGTGGGCACTGAGCGGTTTCAGGGAAACATACAGGCTTTTCGGGATCTCCTTTGACAAAGAATACTATGAGAGTCTGATTTACAAATCAGGTAAAGAGATAGTGATCGAGGGGCTGGAGAGGGAAATCTTCGCCCGGAGACAGGACGGGGCCATAACGGTAAACCTCGATGATTATAAACTCGGTGAAAAAGTTCTGCTGAGACCTGACGGGACATCGGTGTACATCGTGCAGGACCTTTACCTGGCACTCATAAAAGACCAGGAATACCATTATGACAAGTCGATCTACGTCGTGGGCAATGAGCAGGAATACCACTTTGCTGTCCTTGCTGCCATTTTCCGTAAACTGGGATACCCTGTTGCTGAGAAGATAAAGCACCTCTCATACGGAATGGTAGAACTTCCTGAGGGAAGGATGAAATCACGTGAGGGAACTGTTGTTGACGCAGATGATCTGATTAAAGAAACAAAAAATCTGGCTGCAGAGGAACTGAAGGAGCGGTATCAGCTCACAGAGGAGGAGATGGAGGACAGGAGCCTGAAAATTGCTCTCTCAGCGATCAAATACACGCTGCTTAAAATCGATATCACCAAAAACATGCTTTTCGATCCGAAAAAGGCGATCAGTTTTGAGGGAGACACAGGTCCTTACCTTCTGTATAGCTATGCCCGTGCATCCTCGATTCTGCGTAAAGCCGGACTCCCTGAGTTTTCCATTCCTACTACACAGGAAAATCCGGAAACAAAGCTTATAAAGAAGCTTTACTCTTTTTCCACGGCTGTTAAATACGCAGATGAGCGGCTCTCTCCCTCTGTAATCGCCAACTACGCTTTTGACCTCTCGCAGATCTTCAATGAGTTCTACCACTCCTGCCAGGTAATAGGAAGTGAGAATGAAGCTTTCAGGCTTAACCTGGTGAATGCGTTCAGGACTGTGTTGGGGAAATGTCTGTGGCTGCTGGGGATAGAGACGATTGAGGAGATGTAAAAGGGGATTACCTCGGAGATGAAAAAGAGACTAAAGACAGTAGGTCAATTCCGATTTCACCTTCGATGTGAAATAATGACTTAAGGTGTAAATCAAAAAAGTACCTCCGAGGTGAAATCGTGACTTAAATCGTTAAATAAGCGTCTCTGAGAAAAATTTTACCTCAGAGGTAACATATCAACTTAATGATTTTCAAACTGAATACCTCTTCTCAGATTTAGAATTCATATCAAGATAGATTTTATCAAAATGAGAATTTTGGGAATAGTAAGAAGATAGTCCTCCCTTGCAAATTTCATTCTTTCACCCCGGAGATGACACAGTGGTTTAACAATTTTCAGATTGAAACTTTTTTCTCTCATTCTGAAATTACTGGGGATTGTGTGGATTGCCCCGGATAAATGGGAAAAAAGGAGATTAAGGTTTGTGTTCTTAAACAAGGTGACAATGTAGAGGAGATGCTTAGAGAGGGGTTCAAGGCGAATCCAGTCTATTCTGGGTCTGAAGATTACCTTCGAGGTGAAATTATGACTTAATGCATAAGTCATAAACGTACCTCTGAGGTAAAATCGTGACTTAAGTCGTTAAATCAAATATTCATCCCAGAGGTAACCCGATGAGGATCAGATCTGGTAAGATCGTTCCTCAATCCATGTAACCCGTATCAAATGTCATCCAGTGCATGCTCAAGGTCACTAAACAGATCATCGATAGTTTCCAGCCCAACTGAGAGCCGGATAAGTTCAGGACCGATTCCAGCATCCCTCAGTTCCTCATCACTTAACTGCTGATGAGTAGTGGAAGCAGGATGGATGACCAGACTTCTTACATCACCGATATTTGCCAGATGGGTAAATATCTTAAGACGGCTGATAAAAGTTCTACCTGCATCCCGCACATCTTTTCCATCAGATGGCTTAAGGCCGAAAGAGAACACAGATCCTGGTCCCAGAGGAAAATATTTGCGGCAGAGGCTGTTAAATGGACTGCTGCTCAAACCGGCATAATTCACCCAGGCTACCTTTGGATGATTTTCCAGGAAGAAGGCGACTTTCATAGCATTCTCAACGTGCCTCTCCATCCGAAGAGAAAGGGTCTCCAGACCCTGGATAAGCAGGAATGAGTTCATCGGAGAGATGCAAAACCCCACATCACGTACAATTTCCTGCCTGAGTTTTATCAGAAAACCCATGGGCCCAAAATCTTCCAGGAATTTGCAGTCGTGAAATGCAGGTGAGGGGTCAGCAATTGACGGGAATCTGGAAAAATCGAAATTACCACTGTCGAGCACTACCCCACCGATACAGTTTCCATGTCCACCGATAAATTTGGTTGCAGAATACACTACAATTGCAGCGCCATATTCAAATGGACGGCATAGAAACGGGGTTGCGAAAGTATTATCCACAATCAAAGGTATCCCGCGACTTCTCCCCAGTGCTGCAATAGCCTCTATGTCAAGTATGCTTCCAGAGGGATTTCCAATAGTTTCTCCGAAAAGAGCCTTTGTCCTGAGAGTCAAAGCCTCTTCCCAGTTCCTGATATTTATTGGATCAACGAATTTAACACTTATGTTCATCTTCTTCAGCAGGTGTGTCAACTGTACGACCGATCCGCCGTAGAGATGTGATGAGGCAACGACTTCATCTCCGGGCTGCAGAAGAGTCATAAACACCGCCATCTGAGCAGCCATACCACTGGAAACAGCAACCGCACCAACAGCTCCCTCCAGCGCAGCCATCCTTTCCTCGAAAACAGAGGTGGTAGGATTGCTGATGCGGGAATAAATATATCCCTCCTCTTTGAGCCCGAAAAGACGAGCCGCATGATCGGCATCATTGAACACATAAGAAGATGTCTGATAGATAGGGACAGTACTTGACCCGGTATATGGGTCACATCTATGCCCCGCGTGAATCATCCTGGTCTCAAATCCGGTTTTGTTTTCAGAGTCCATTTTTAAAACCTCAGGAAATCGGAAATTGATGGGTTATCTAACAATTGCTGTTTCTCATCAGGGTCCGGACGGTGGGGACGATCCCTGTTGGAGGAAACAAGGCAGAGAAAACCAAGAGGTTGCTTGCCAGTAGCCTGGAACTGATGCCAGGTCCGGGAGCCGATCTCTACTACATCGAACTGCTTTACATGCTGCAGATGATCACCCAGCAGCACATCACCCTCTCCCCTTATAACCATCACGACATGAACATGATCATGACATTCAAGAGTAGTATGCCCCCCCGGAGCGACTTCGAAATATCTTAATTGACACTTAATATCATCGCTGCCATCGAAGAGTACCTGTCTGGTAACTCCTTTAAATAGTGACCCGTCTTCTTTATAGGCAAGATGATCGATATCCTTCCATCGGAAATTCTCAAAGGGATTGAAAGAAGAGTTCACATGATCTCCGGAGAGAAGATGATAATATTTAGTGATTAGTTCTGTAAAATACTCTTTTTTAGGGAGGCATTGTATGGGATTTTTGCAGGATAGGCATTTCTCACGGCCGTACCTCAGATGTGCAATAGTGACATTAGCCTGAAGCAATAATTTTCCTCGGAGGTGAGACTGATACCGGAAAAACTGCCCCGGTTTTTGCTACACTTTTTACCTCCCAATCAGAGGACTGGTACTTG
>JAAYIG010000226.1 GCA_012523595.1 Fibrobacter sp. | reverse complement strand
GACAAGCCTCCGTAAATACATGAAAGGCTTGCAGAAGAAAAAGAATAAAGTTAAGAATTTCTTTCAACATAAACTTGTCAATTACGCAGCATAGAATGAGAAATATTCAATTGCCGGAATAATAAAAAGGGAAAACTGCTTTCTGAATGAAAGTTTGATCACCTGTCCGATTTTCGGCTTATCAGTAAACTGTCACGGTTCCCGATACACCGGAGATATCACTTTTTTTCCTGATCAGTACCCTTGTACTGAGCGGATATTTACAGTTAAGATCAGACAGTCTGCTTACTCTCCCCTGCAGGTCAAAGAGAGAGAACTTGCGATGTGACTCAAATTTATCAATTAACCTGAAATTTTCCCCTGATCTGGATTGAGTGCCGGTAGAAATTATCCGTGGGACGCCTGTTTTGGTCCGTACTACCTTTTTTATTGTCCCGTCACTGTTGTACTCAAGCTTGTCGATACATACAGATCTGCGATAGGTGCCTCCGCCAGGGAGGTCGCCACTGTGGTAAATGAAATACCAGTTTGATTTGTACTCAATTATTGCCTGATGGTTGGTTTCGGAGTTCTCCAGCCTGTCGTTTATCACCCCGCGATAGGTCCATGGTCCTGTAATACTGTTGCTCGTACAGTATTCGGTTGTTGATGGGTACCCGACAGCATAGGACAGATAATAAATATTGTTTCTCTTGTGAATCCAGGGGGCTTCAAAAAAATTCCTGGCATTGACATTCTGAACCGGTCCATCCATCTCTGTCATGTTGCCCTTGAGCTTCACATACCTGCAAGCACCCCAGGAGCCCCAGTACAGGTACGGAGTTCCATTGTCGATAACGACACAAGGATCGATATTGAGAGTGATAGAATTAGGTGTATTGTCTGTGATAAGCGCCTGCCCGATAGCATCCCTCCATGGGCCCAGCGGATGATCGGCAACCGCCACACCGATGGCAAAACCCTCACCTGCCTTGATTGTCTTGTGTGTCATGGGAACATACCACCAGAACTTACCATTATGCTCCACCACATGCCCTGCAAATGCATTGCCACTTGCCCATGAGAAATTGCCGGGCCTGAGTTTCGAGCCATGATTTGTCCAGTTGACCATGTCTGTAGTTGAAAAAGTATACCAGTCCCGCATGAGGAAAAACGTTCCTTCCCGGGTCTGCTCATCATGGCCGGTGAATACATACAATGTGTCATTGTGAACTATTGCACAGGGATCGGCTGTAAATAGATCTTTAAATACGGGATTCCCGCTGTATTCAGCAGGCTGACCGGACGCACTAAAAAAACATGCTGTAATGATCGCCAGAACCTTAATAAATTCGCGGTTTGTACTCACTTTTACCCCTCTGTCAGAGACATAAATTTCTTACACTACCACACATGAATTACTTTTTCATGCCTTACATTCAGATTGTTCTCCAAAACCAGCAGGTATGTTCCTCTGGTCAAATCGGATGAATTCAACCTGATACTGTAACTTTCCTGTGAGGCTTTTCCAGAAAAGAGCGTTTTTATCAGTTTACCTGAAATCGAGTAGACTTTAAGTGTGGCACTGATCCCATCTTTAATGCAAAGAGAGATTACTCCGTTTTTGTAGTCAACCGAAGAGTTTGTAATCGTTCTCTTTACATCTTTTACATGGGTTGCACATTTACGCAGCCGGTTATCAGAAAAAGAAATAACATCCAGATTCGGTCCCCCTTCGCTGCTCAGGGAGATGAAAGTGATGATGTTGTTACCCTGAAGAAGATCCAATGATACTTTTGCTGTTCTCCACTCTGTCCATGAGCCTGTGGAAGGCATCTGGAGATTGTTTACCTGTACGGTTCCGTTTACAGAAATTGAAAGATTTCTGGCAGCGGATGAACCGTTTGCATAACGCAGAACAAGTTCGAATCGTGAGGCATTATCAGAGCAGATCGAATACGATGCAGTCGTGCCGGTTTCATTATCAAAGTTCAGGTATCCTGAACCGATGAATCCACCATTTACATCTTCAATTACCCCGTCGAAATCAAAAGCATCCTCTCCCTGAATAGATCCGGCACATGGGACTAAACCGGTCTTACCGCCGACACAAACACCGCATTCATCGGTAGAAGCATCACCACCCCAGTCACCATTACAGTCCCGGGTACATGGCTGCTTTCCTGTGTTTCCTCCTACACATGTACCGCATTGATCCAGATAAGCCGTACCATTTTCTACTCCTGCACAATCCTTTACTTCTCTAGGATCACAGGGATTGAAATCTGTATTCACTACAGGCCACCCATCCTGCCAGGTAATAGTGTTGATCTTGAGTTTTGAGGCACCATTCTGGTTGGCATCATAGTAGTGATATGACATGAACTCGTAATTTCCCTCCTTGAAAAGCCCGAAATGTCCGGGGCCGATAAAGCGTCCTCTGGTAGATAAAATCAGGGTTCCGCCATTGCTGCTCGTCCTTGTTCCATTTTTGTCAACAAACGGTCCGAGAGGATTGGTTGACCTTCCGACAAATATCTGATATGTGCTGTTGACTCCGTCACAGCATTTTCCCCTGTTGAAGAAGAGGTAATAATAATCTCCATGCTGAATCGCTGCACCTGCCTCCGGATTGCCATTCGCTACATACGTCAGGTTTGTGCGGTTAAAAGGCATTCCTGTTGTGGTGTCAAGTTCAGTCATGACTATACCATTCCAGAATGATCCATAAATCAGATATGCTTTTCCATCGCTCGTACGCATCACATCCGCATCAATCGCATTATGATTGGAGGAATTATTTGTGTAAACCACCATACCATGATCCTGCCAGTTGGGATTTGTCAGCGATGAGGAAGTAGCAAGCCCGATTGCGGACTGCCGCGATCCAAAACTGGAACAGGAATAGTAAACATGCCACTTGTTATTCATGTAGACCACCTCCGGAGCCCAGAAGTGTCCTCCGAATTCAGGCACATATTGGGTAATCCAGGATGGAAATCCGGATGAGAAAACACGGGAACCCCTGCGCCAGGTGCACAGATCGGTAGAGTAGGCACACTCTACACCATTGCTGGTGTAAAATGTATAGTACCTGTCACCTTCCTTCACAATGTTGCAGGGATCGTGAACTCCATAGTCGTTCTGTCCGTAAGCGGTCATGACGCCTGAGAGAAGTAACAACACAAGAAAGCGCCTTTTCAGATCTCTTTTCATTATAAATCTCCAAAAGGTTTATGTTAGAAATTTTTATTTTCTGAACACCACCAGCACATCCTCTTCTTTCTGGTTCAAATAACACAGCCTGACCCAGTCTGCATCAGGAACTGAGCTTATTACACGCACCTCGTCAATTTTCCCATTGAAGAAATTGAAGCCCTGCAGAGCAGGAAGAGAATCGGGATTCAAATGACATCCAATAGTGAAATCTCCGCCAGTAACTCTAGGAAGATCACTCTGATTGATCAGCATGGTATCAACCACCATTTCACCGTTTACATATAGAATCTGGCGATTTCCATCCCGGACACCTGTAAGGAAAACCCACTGTCCACTAGCTGGAGTAGAGGGCGGGAAAAATTCACTGAACTCCCAGCCAACCTGGTCCTGGTATTCAATAAATTCCCATGAAGGACTGAGATCAGGGAAGCATTTAAACTGGAGATAATATTGGCGATGTCCCTTTCCGGCGAGTCCATGCCATGCGGAATCGATGGAGTTAGCATACGCCCAAAGTGAGATTGAATAGGAACCATCCTCAGGAAAGTCCAGTTTCCCATCAGCAGAACCAGTCATTGTTATGTGGCTCGATACACCATCAAAATACTGTGCTCTGCCTATGACGCCATCCACAGACGATTGATCGCTCATGCCATAAGAGGTACCATTGTAACGATTATAAGTAGCATCAAAGGATGTCGTATTGCCGCTCTCGGCTAGATGCCACACTCCCTGAAAACCATCAGCAGTGTCAAACACAGCACTTCCATCAGACCCATTTTCACAATCCGGGTTCCCCCAGTACATGATAATAGACTGAGAGTTGCTGTTCGGAGAAAGAGTATCGATCCTTACCCACATTTCCGCCCGTTCAGCATCCCTGTCCCATCTTTCTATTTCGAAGTCCAGAAAGGAGTTGTCCGGTTTTGTAAAGCGAATATCGGCTCCGTTTTCCCGGGCCTGACTGAAATCGAAGTTTGCCGATGTCAGTCTTATCAGCACTGGAAAACTGTAGACAGCCTGGTTTATAGGTGCTCCGGATGAGGTTGTGTTGAAGAAAATGCTTCTGGCAAATCTCCACTCCGGATTTACTACAACCACTGTCTCTCCCGACCCCACCTCTATCCCCGACCGTATCACCTGTATTGACTGGTTTTCTTTTGTTGAGTACACGATTTCTGGAATGCTTCCTGACGGGACATTGCCCAGAATCACTTCATGGCTTTCATTTTCCAAAAAAGCGTAGATGTCTGTGCCCGGAATATACACATAACCGGTGCTGTCATTTCTTCTCTCAGGCAGAGCAACTCTAATCTCTCCGGGCATTTCAAGCACCGCGTCTGGGACCGTAACGATATCTCCGTTAGTTCTGACTCCGGTCACAAGCGCACTTGTTTCTTCAGTGCTGCTTCTGGCCAGAATTACATAAGTGCCCTCAGGCAAGTTTTTAAAGAGATACCGTCCCTGATCATCTGTGGTGTCAGAAAAATCTTTCTGAAGATTATCACCCTTTACAGCATCATAATCAGCCGGAAAAAGATGCACATGCGCATTGGGTGCGGGCTTGAGGCCTGCCTGGAAAATCACTCCCATCAGGCTGTTTGTGGTTTCCGATCCTGCACCGGCCAGATTGTCGATCCTAGTGCACCTCAGTACAGCTAAAGCAGACAGAAACGCCAGATATATTATCTCTTTTTTCATGGTCACTTTAATCAGTCAGTGGAAAGAACTGAATGTTCAACTGATAAACCTTATCTGCCATCAGCTCATCTTTGGCATACTTAAGTATCGATTCTCTGAATCCCTTTATCATTTCGTTAACTTTATCCAGATTTTTTTCCGAAATAGTTACAGTGACAGTTGAGATGCTCCGTTTTTCCCTTGGATGCCGTTTCAGCGACTCTATTGCCAGACGCATTGTCTCTTCCTGGAAATTTCTGACAGCGGCGGCCCGGCTGTGCTCACCTGTAGTAATGAGTTTGTCTGTCAAATAGTAGGTGCCGTCAGACCTCTTTTTAATAAGCCCCAGTTTTTTTAGCAAGGCAATAGCTTTTTTTGCCTCTGTTTCGGTGACAGGTGGACTCAGTCTGGCTGCCAGAGATTTATAATCACCTGAAAAGCTGCAAAAATCAAGAAGTGTAAGTATTGCAGTGTAATACCATTTTGTGTAGAACTCATACTGGCTCTCTTCCAGTGAGTGGGTTTTTACCCCTCGTAATGCAAGCAGTTTTTCATAATAAAACTTGCTGTCCCGGTCCGATTTGGCTTTGTTAAAATGGACAAGTGCAGCAAAATACTCGGCATCGGTGCCGGAGAGATCACAGAAATTGATAAATTTCTCAATGGAGTTTTTCCCTATATGGCGTTGCTTCTGGAAAACCTTTACCAGATGAGAGGCATCGATAGAAACCTTGTTTTCCATGTAGCGGAAAGAAAAATAGGGCTTCTGGTTTTTGTTCTCCTCATAATAATCCCTGAGGAAATCTCTATATTCCAAGTATTCTTTTATTGATCTCATACAATCAATATAATCTTAAATTGATGGCTAATCCTGACTGGACATGTTTTTTACACCAGAATCCGATGGCTAAAATGCCCACACTTTTTCTTTGACGGCAAAACTGAGTCTCTGAGATTTTTTCTTTTAGTGTACATCTAATTACCCGCATAAACAACTCTTAACATCCACGCCGTAACCCTGATCTCAGATCCATAAATTGTGAATAAAAATTGTGGCATCTGTCCGTTTATCCGGTTCATTGAATTTGGACCATTATTTGATCTCTATAATAACACCGGCAATACCATCTTTTCCGGATCTGAAGAAGAGGGAGAAAATCATGCGATTTGACCTTAAAAAAACCATCTCTTCAATTGGCGAACTCTTTGATGGAAAAGCAAAGAAGGAGAAGTGTCTGGAGGAAAGTTTAAAGAAGCTGATAAAGCAAACCGATGCACTGCAAGCAACAGTGGATAGACTGACAAGCCGAATGGAATCTCTCGACAAACTCAGTAACAGGATAACAAATCAGCTCTTAAATGTATCCAGATCAAATGAAATAAACATGCAGAAGGGCCGCGAGAAAGAACAGCAGGACACAGAAGTTTCTGAAGAAAAGAATCCTGAAAAAAAGGAAATCGGGAAAATTGATCAAAAACGGTTTAAGATTGAGGTGAAAGAATAAATGCCTACCTACAAAGTTACAGATCCAAAAACAGGCAAGATTTTTGAGACCACCCGCGAAGCTCCCCCATCAGAACAGGAACTGGAAGAGATCTTCGCAAAAATGAACCAGAAGCCTCCTGAGAGTACACAGAAACAACCTGTTCCGGTCCAAAAGGAGAAAAAAGAGGATAATCTACCCACTACCCGGGAAGAGACCAGATACGAATTGGCAAAAGCAGGACGGGAAGAGGGTGGCGAAGAGGAAACTCAGGATGTAATGCTGGATGTCCCCACACTGAAAGTTGATGAAATAAGGCTTAAAGTCGATGATCTGAATGCAAAGGTGTCTCTTAATGCAGCTCTGGCCAATCTGGTTAAAATAAGTGTGGGTGCCGATGTGTCCATTGCCAATGTGGAACTTGACATTAAAGGTGTAGAGGCTCAGGCGCTGCTCAAGGTACGACTGAAAAGAGTATATCAAATCCTGGCCCGTGCCCTTGAAACACTGGATAAAAACCCTGACATCCTTAAAAGTCTACTGGCACCTGTGGGAGAAGCGGTCGGAGAGATTGGAAAGGGAGCTGGAGGGGCTGTCGGTGAAATCGGAAAAGGAGCTGGAGGAGCTGTAGGTGAGATTGGTAAAGGAGCCGGAGGAGCCGTCGGCGAAATCGGAGAAGGAGCCGGAGGTGCTGTGAGTGAAATTGGTAAAGGTGCAGGAGGGGCCGCCGGTGAAATTGGAAAAGGAGCCGGAGGAGCCGTCGGTGAAATCGGAGAAGGAGCTGGAGGAGCCGCCGATGAAATCGGCAAAGAGACAGGACAGGCAGTTGGAGAGTTGGGATCAGAAGCTGCAAAAACTGCTGGACCAGAGGGTCCGGTTGGTGAAACAGTCAAATCAACCACCGGTAATCTGGAAGAGACAACTAAAGGAGCAACTGCACAAAATGAGTCCGTCGCAGAATCACTGAAGGGTAAAACAGAAGATGTTGACCAGGCAATAAAAGGAGAGCATCAGGTAAAAGAAAAAGACCGCAGATATTTCTACCGAAAAGATAAGGATAAGAAAAAAGACAGGAGTGGTACCAGTCAGGTTTTTTCGGAAGATGAAAACGAACAGATGGAATGAGGGCTTTACCCTCTCAACACTGAGAACTACTTAGCGGGTTCATTCCTGTGAAGAGCCCGCTGAATCTCTATGTCAAGCTGGTTCTTGTCATAGGGTTTGGTAAACCATTTATGTATATTCATCATCTCGATGGCTTTTTGATCCGGAGCATATCCGGAAACTACTATCACAATCAGATCATTCTTGATCTCCCTCATTCTCCTTATTACCTGCAGGGGATCCTCGTTTCCTAACTTCCAGTCCATTACTACTATCTGGCACTGTTTAAGATGCTTCTGAAGTCTGGAGACTGCCTGATCGCTGTTTGAGGCTTCCAGAATTGTGTACTTAAACTCAAGCAGAAAAATCTTGAGCACCTCTCTTATCTTGGGATCATCATCCAGAAGCAGTACGGAGGTATGTATCTTGTTGAGCATAAGTGTTCTGGTATCGCTTTCCAGATCCTCTGCATCACTGATTGGTATCTGAATCTTGAATACGGTACCATCAGGACCGCTTTTCTCCACACATATACTGCCATTGTGAAGCATAATTATCCTGCGGGCAAGAGCCAGGCCCAGCCCCGTTCCCTTGCCGGGTTTTTTCGTCGTGAAAAACGGATCAAATATTTTCTCCGTCAATTCTGCTGAAATCCCCGAGCCTGAATCGCTGACCCTTATTATCACATTGTTCGCACCTGACCCCTCTTCAGGACCAGTGCAGGAAACTTTTATACTTCCTCCACCAGGCATGGCATCACGGGCGTTCCCGATAAGGTTCTGAAAAACCCGTTTCAGGTAATCGGGATCCCCCTGAATCCAGAAGGGATTCGAAGAAAGATCCATGGAGAGCGTATAAGAGGGACCAAGCTGATTTCTGAACTGCTGTGTTATTGTTTCCAGAAAACTATTCAGGTTAATGGGTTTGTAATCAAAAGGTTTTTTTCTGCCCAGAGCAAAGAGCTCAGAAATTAAAAACCGCGCGTCAGCCATGGATTCCTTAACAAGCTCCATCTTCCTTCTGGTCTCAGGCTCATTACTCTCTTTCTCTACCATGCTGGTAATATCATTGACTGTCTGAAGGATATTGTTGAAATCATGAGCCATTCCACTGGCCAGAGTTCCCAGAGACTCCATCTTCTGGAATTGAAACAGCCTGTTCACCATCTCTTCACGCTGAGAAATAGCCAGTTCCCTGTCGGTTACATCCGAGATTATCCCCTCGTATGCCGCACTCCCCGACTCCCCCTCAATACCCTGAATAATGCAATCCACAAACTTGCGGTTGCCGTTGAAATCACGAATTTCAAATGTTCCTTTAATCCCGCTCTGTTCAAGCTTCAGAAGATCGGGTGACACAAGGAAACTGCGGAGATTTCTACCCGAAAGAATTTTGGAAGGAATCCCCAGAATAGAGTGACTTGCGCTGTTTGCCCAGAGAAAAGTTCCATGTGAATCGAGAGTAAAAAGCATTTCAGGCAAGCGATGGACAAGGTTGTGATACCTTATCTCTGATGAAACAACCTGCTGGATAGTACGGGAGTTGTTCCGGGAGACAATTGCCCCCAGTCCGGCAACAGTCATGAGCAACCCAATACGAATTGTGTAATCACTGATAAAATTGGACGGCAGTGAAGTATCAGTTGAAAAGGCATAGTAAAGAATGGAAAACCCAATGGCTGAAAGAATTCCACAGTAAATTGATAAACTTGTTTTATGATGAAGAGAGGTGAATGCGATGGCAACAAAATAGGCCCCGAATATTGCACTGGTGATAAAATTGAATCCAGCCCCGTTCAAATGATAGGACCAGAGAATAGCTGTGATTACAGCTACATCGAGAGTTACCATGATGTAAAGGAAATAGATTCGGGACAGACGTCTGGTGCGATGAAACAGATAATAACTGCTGTAGCTCAGAAGTGCGATAATAGCGATTCCCTGAACCAGAAAAGCCTGCTGAGATGTTCTGCCCAGTAAAGCGCTGAAAATAGCAGGGACGGAATAGATTCCCCCTATAATCAACCTTATCCAGGATAACCAGCGCTCTGATTGAACTTCAGCAAGAATTATGGTTTGAGTTTTTCCAACAAAGTTTTTCTGTGTCTCAAAGCTCATAATTGTTTCTCAAATTATTACCATCGTCAGAAAAATGATGGTCTGGGCGTTTACTTAACATTAGATCAGTATAAAAAAATAACTCACGTCTTTTCTGATTCCAATACAGGAATCTAATAATACCATATATGTATTTGCATTTAAACAACTATTTACGGAGTCTGATTCAGTGAAAACCGCACACAATTCCCTGTCTTCTAAACATAATCTAAAAATTAAAAAAAAAGGGAGAATCTTTTATCCCCCCCGAAAACTCAGCATGAAAAACGGATCAATTAAATCTCGGATAATGCCTTCTCGAACCGCGCCGGATCAACTGGTTTTTCAAAAACATCCTTCACATTGTTAAACTTCTCTCCCGGAGCATAGCTCTGAAGAAGGTACTCCGGTTTCCTGATACCAGTAACCAGAAATATTGGAATATCTTTAGTACTTGATTCATCTCTGAACCTGCGGACAATCTCAAGTCCGGTATCTGCATCTTCCATCATAACATCCAGAACAATCAAACCCGGTTTGCTGGCTAATGCAGCCTTAAACCCGCTTTCCCCATCATCAGCACACTCTACCTTGAACTT
>JAAYIG010000225.1 GCA_012523595.1 Fibrobacter sp. | reverse complement strand
TGATAAGAAAGTGGTAATGGTTGTCCATCAGGACCCATGCATAACACTGGTATTCGCATTTTTTCAGCCCTTTCGCAAAACGGGAAAGGAAATCGAGCCTGTCATCGTCATCGACAAAGAGCTCTTTGCCCTCGATAGAGTGCGCCATTATGTGGAAAAGAGAGCCAGGAGATTCCAGACGGGCCATTCGAGGCATATTTTCCTCCGGCAAAAGGGTGAGATTGATGTAAGGTGGAGGTTATAAGACGCAAATCCTATGCCCAATGGGGAGAAATAAAGAGAAAAAAGTAGTCCGTCCCTGAGCTCCTGAACCCTGAGCCAGCCTTCGACAGCTTGTTAAGTTCTGGGAATTCTTTTGATTATAATGATGAGGGTAATTTCAGGAATCTGGATAGTAACTCAGTTCAAAATCTTTCCAACAGCATCCTTTATGGATTCCCTTAGTGCGTTGCCGATATTGGCCTGATCAAAATCCACCCGGTCATTCTGGAAAGTAAATACAACGCTCGATGCGCTGGTGGAGGATTTTCCATCTCCTGTTGCCCGCCATTTTTTACCGCTGCTGCTGTGGATTATTGTTACCTCTGTTCTTATTACAGAGCTGTGGGATTCGTGATGAATGACGCCGAAAGATGCGCTGGTTGAGGGGCGCCCGAAATAGATCACCTTTGCCATAACCTGGTACCTGGCAGTAGACTGGGCGATAAACTCTTTTATATGGCTGTCTTTGTAGATCCCGGCCCACATCCCTGCCGCAATCTCCCGCCTCTTTTGCTGCATCTCAGGCTTTACCTCCATAAGCCTGAATTTCCCGGACTCAAAGAGTGCCTCGGCCAGAATTGCCTGAATCCCCAATCCCACCCGATCATCCTTCCAGGAATTCAGCGATAATTCATTCTGTACTCCGATTACCTCAATTGTCGATGGCTCGTCTTCAGCAGGGAAATGAGTTCCTGAGGATGTGGAGGAACAGCCGATCAGAACCGGAATGATAACAGATATCAGCAATGAGACGGGCCCCGATACTTTAGAAGGCAAACCGTCCTCCGATAAACATCGTATGAGAGGAGTAATCCTCGATAAGAAACTGGGTACGGTACCCGGCGTTTAAGGCAAAGAGATCTGTGATCAGAAATGTGCCGCTGAGCCCTGTGCTGAGACAGTGGGGCTGTGCTATTCCTGCTACACTATAGTCAACTTTTTTGTATCCTTTGTCGACCAGTTCGGGGTTTTCCCCCTCGTATCCGTATTCTTTGATCATTCCCAGTATTGTGCGTCGGTAAAGGATGTCCGCGTTTACCGCAAACCGCTTCATGATTGGCATTCCCCACAGGGCTGCGAAGCCAAGATCGAGAATCGATGATTCATTGGCGAGAGATTCCTGTATCAGAACGCCGCCTGTTATCTTATGTGAAGAAATGCTCTTTTCGGCTATTACATCCAGACCAAAGTTACAACCAGCCTTTTTCATTTCAGAACCATCGGGGGTAGTTGTTTTTTCGGTAATCTCGCGGGAGAAAATGATCAGATCTGCTCCCAACCCGGAACTGATCGACATTTTGTCATTCCGGAGAAAATGCCTGCGTCCCTTGACACTGAAAATGTGGTTGAATGCGGCTTTATCCATCCTTTCTGCAGAGATGATCTTTTCTGTGAATGCGACGGAAACTTCGTTTTTCTCATTACCGGAAACTAGCTTATAGGCTGCTCGTATATTGTGTGAAGATCCCTTGAGAAAAGAGAAGCCGCCAATCTCCTGGTTGAAAAACTCAAGCTCGTAATCCGACATGACAGGGGAGACTTTAAAGTTCAGAGGAACGCTCTCAAACTGCTTTACCATGTTGATTCCATTGCTTACAATGGTGCTTTTCATGGGATCAACTGTAACAGGGCTGAACACGTTGGGAGAAACCTGATCCTGTGCCCGGGTTGTAAAGACAAATACCACTGACACTGCTATAAACGTGAAACGAAGCATTTGCTGAGAGCGGTTCATGTTTATCCTTTCATTACTCTTGATTTTTATCAGGCCACTTCATACGGTTAATAAGTTGAAGAACTGCGGCCTGGGTTGCACGCTGTGCCGCTGTTCCCACAGTTGATTGATCAAACGGCGTCTCGGAGCTCACCCATACACCTTTCGCGGAGCTTGTGGCTGATCCGGACCCGGTTGCAGGGATGTATTCTCCTGTAGCCACATCGAGAAGCCTGAGTTGAAGTGACATAATTGTAGTTGCCTGCTTCTCCATGGTAATACCGTTTATCTTTTCAGAATAACTTACTGAGAAATCCGTAAGTTCCGCGTAGACAAGGAATTGCGGGGCGCTTAATCCATCAGTTGAGATCTCCTCATTTTCAACTACAATCCCGGACTGGCTCATCGCCCACTGCTCCAGGATCTTCTGCTGCATCTCAGCCTTCTCCTCGATAAAAACAAACCGCCTGGTATTGTACAGCTCATCGACAATACGGCCGCTGAGTCCGAATCCAACCTGTTTCTCTGTGAATTCAGGATACTTTTGCGCAAGTTCCGGTGGTATCCGGAACTGCATCACCTGCACCCTTACGGCTTCACCGGAAAAATCCGGGTAAGCAGGGATGGAAGAACCGGTTTGTTGTATGCTGCTAACACCTTCGCTGGTCACAGAAGCGCATCCGTAGAAGAGAGAAAGGCTCAGGCAGAGGAAGAAAGAAAAACCGTGCATTTTTTTCATAATATATAGGTAAAAAATAGTTCCGGTATGCCGGGGTTTGGTAGGGAAGAGATAAAAAGTGTAATTATTAATTTTCATGAGAATAGTCCCAAAGATTTCTTCTTGATAACTCGTTGAAATGACAAACCGTTTTTTTCTCCATTATATTGTTTTAATAGCCCAGATATGATAGCACAATGGGATTTTGCCTTCAAGATAAACATGGCCGCCACCCAAATCGTGCGGGTATTCCTTAAATTCCTTCAAGGTAAAATTCAAATCGATAAGAGTTTGTATCACATCAGACATCGGGTACTGAAAGTTATACTGAGGAGGGCTCTCATACTCTGCACCACCGTAGTAATCAAGGCTGTCATGAAAAACAAGTACATCCGTTGTAAAATAGGAGAATTCAAATTCGGCTCTATCTGTTCCTTTAAAGGAATAGGGATAGACAGTAGTTAGTGGATGCATTTCGTAGATAAAGATTATACCGTTTGGTTTCAGTAATCGATGGTATATTTCAAAGTATTTTTTCAGATCCGGCATCCATATAATTGATCCTGCACTGATTATCCCGATATCAAAATGGTTATTATACTTTTCAGGAATTTTGTACACGTCAGTGCGGATAAATTCAGCCTGTATTCCTGAAACTTCTTTTAGTTTTTCGGAGAAAGCGATATTTTCATCGCTTATATCAAACCCAACTCCTTCAGATGCACCCATATTGATAAACGACAGAATTTCACGTCCATTGTTGCATGGCGCCTGAAAAACAGATTTCCCTTTAAATGGAAGACGGTTATACAACTTATAATCAAATTCATCAAAAGTGGTATAACCCGGTGTTTTGAAACCCTCGAGCCATATATCAGCCATTTTCCTGTGATGATAAAGCGAGGCTGAGTTCCATGCATCTCTATTTCCAGCGATGTATTTGTCCAATGCAATCTCCCTTATTAACGCATATTCAATTTGATTGGCCTGGACTTCTGAATCTGTATCACATGGTATTTGCATTATATCAAAAAAAAGTAAGAAACGCTATTGTTTTGTGGTGTTGCTTTGCAGGAAACGAGTGCTTGTTTCTTTTTCCTGTTCACTATTTCACCTTCGAGGTGAAATAGTGAGGTAATGGACTTGAACGATGCCTCTCCAATTTCATTAATTCACCCCGGAGATGAAATAGTGATTGCATAACTTTCTATCTCAAACTGCTCTCCGTTTCCAGATATCCCCATTAAAAACAAAATATGACTAATATTTGATCCATCCAAGCCCAAAACTGTTTCCTGTCTCGGAATAAAACGAAATCCATACCCCATTGCAGGTACTGCACGTGTGGAAATGTTATTACAATGTGATAAAAAAAACTCATCACCACGGAACCCCGCCAAAACTCATTGCTGCTATTCGTCCCTGTTCCGCTCCCAGAAGCAGCGCTTTCTGGATATCCCGGTTATGATAATAGCTCGCAGTAAACCCGGCCTGAAAAGCATCACCGCAGCCTGTGGTATCGATCACTTAGTAGTTTTGAGGAATCTGGCAGATAACAGACAGAGGTATGAGCTCCTGCTCGTGGGATCTATTGCAGAATTCAGCTCGTGCCTTCGACCGCTTGTCCTTCCTTCCCCGTTTCATCAGTTCTTCAAGGGTGATATCGTGTGCCTCACACACCCTCCCGGCCACTTCCTCAAGCACAACAACATAATTAGCCTTCCGATGCTTCCTGTTCAGATAATCTTTGTAGTTCTCCAATGCCTTTTATGTAAATTCCGGATCGCCTATTACCGCCGGCCATCCTTTGCATGAACCGGAAACCTCTGTTGCCTCGATAAATGACAACTCTCCAGCCTGCTCATTGTTACCGGTCTGACAACTCTCCGAGAGAAACTTCAAATATGAAGAGATAGCACTTGATTCAGTCTCTCCAAAGAAACGAAGAGCCTGCTCTCTGTTTTGAAACTTCTCCCCCTTAGCTCCTTCTTTTCCCAAAAGATAACCATGACCGCTCCATGCCCAGGCACCCAGTTCCTCAAAGGATTTAACCTTACCGGCTCTTAAAGGATTAAGG
>JAAYIG010000224.1 GCA_012523595.1 Fibrobacter sp. | reverse complement strand
GTGTTATTCAGGGCATGACCCATATGAAGCACACCTGTGACATTGGGTGGGGGTATTACTATGGAATATGCGGGTTTGGAGGAGTTATCATCCGCATGAAACATCTTGTTTTCAGTCCAGTAAGCATACCATCGTTCTTCAACCTGAGAGGGATTGTACTGTTTTTCCATTGTGAGTCTTTCTTCTGTATCAGTGATTAAAGCTAAAGCCAAATAAGGTTAAAAAATACAATTCGGACAGGGGTGCTTGAAATTGAGAGGGAAATCTGTGAGGAACGAGAGTATGAGAGTACGACAAAACGAGGGACGACAAAGCGAGGGCACGAGGAGTACGGGAGTACGAGGGTACGAAAAACCAAGGGATAAGAATATGAGAAAACGATAGGACAAAAATCTGAATGGGCAGGGAGTATGAAGAGGATAGTATGGAATATTCGAGCAGGAGTCTTTCAACCCTATTTGCTTTTTCTTAAGAAACCTTTGATCGAATCGGCAAAATGCTGAATACCACATACCTCATAAAGTGCAAAAATCAGAAAGATGGAAGGCACTGAGATAACAGTACAGGTAAAGAGATTCTGGATCATTTTGCTTGTAAAAATAACCGGAATCTTATCCATGAGGAGGTATCCGGGAAAGGCAACAGCACAGCAGATGAGAATAATTTTAACAATCGATACAGCAAGTTTGACAGTGGAAGAGAGCTGTCCGTATTTACGGTACCACATATAATAAAGCAACAAAAACTGCAGGGTCATCCCCAGAATGGCAGCCAGGGCAATACCCTTTGGGCCAAGAGATTTACTGAAAATGATATATAATGGAATGCTGAGAAGTGATATTGATGATGTAATGATCAGCGGAAGAACTGTGTTCTGGGTAGCATAAAAAGAGCGGGAAATTATCATCGATGCTGAAAACGCAAAACTCCCGATAAGATATACTGAAAAGACGGAAGCGGTCAAAATTGTGGACTGATGTCCAAACTCCCCATGCTCAAAGAGAATAGAGATTATCTGTTCAGACAACAAAAGCATAAGAATTGACAGTGGTATAAGATAAACAGCAATTTTGGTTAGAACTGAATTGAGCATTTCAGTCATTTTACCGTACTGTCCATCAGCCGCCATTTTGGTAATAAAAGGGTAGAATGCCATTCCTGAAGCCTGACCGAAAACTGCCACAATCATCATTGTGGTACGCAATGCGTAGTTTATACTCGATGTAGCCCCTTCAGAGAGGAAGGATCCAAAGTACCGGAAAAAGATTTCGTTGGAAAAGGTCATTCCCAAACCTAAGATAAGCGGTAGTGTCAATTTGACATATTTTACAAGGTCAGGATCTGAAAGTTTGAAAACCGGCCTGAAACGCATCCCGGATTTGATTGCACCCGGCAGCTGCAGTACTACATTCCCTGCAAATGCACCGATCAAAACTCCCCAGGCAAACCCCTCTATGCCCAGCGATGGCCCAAGGATCAGCCCGCCGAAAATGATACCCAGATTGTAGCATAATGGTGCCATTGCCGGCAGAAAAAACCTGTGCTCAGCCATCTGTACTGCACTGAAAAAAGCACCCCAGTAAAAGAACAACTGAGCTGGAATGATAATACGTGTCAGGCGGACAGTAAGGGAAAGATGTGAGGAATCGGTAATGTGCTTGCCTGAGAGACCAAGGATCTCAGGTGTAAAAATCATTGCCAGGGGAATAAGAAGAGCAAATACTGCGCTCCCGATACAGATCAGATTTGAAAAAGAGCGCCATGCCTGCAGACGATTTCCCTGAGAGCAGTGTTTCTGAAATATGGGGATAAATGTTATGGAAAGAAATCCTCCGGCAAGGAAATGATTTAAAAGTTCAGGGATAAGAAAAGCTGTGACATACGCATCCATTTCAAAGCTGGTGCCTCCGAAAGCCGCAAGGACCTGTTCCCTGACAAGCCCGGTGATACGGCTGAGAAGCACAGATCCCATCATTATGGCTGTAGCGATTGTTAGTGCCCGTTTCTGAGATTTTTTCTCTCTGGAAACTGTCAGGCTTTGAATTAACGCGGTTGTCATGGTATTAAAACTACTGCCTGCGGATGAGTAAGCGCAAAACAGAGTAAGCCGAAAGAGCCTGGAGACAGACAGAAAAACGGAGGATGTAAAAGGAAGGGCTTACGGGCAGATTGACCGTAAGCCTTTGTTTGTCTTAATGAAAAAAGATCTTACTTTCTTTTTTTGCTTCTGGCTTTGGTCTTTGCTTTAGTTTTTGTTTTTTTCTTGGATTCATTGATAATACGATAGGTCTGGGAAATGGAGAGCTTGAACTTTTTAGCTATAGCTGTTCCCGATGTTCCCTTTTCGTAAAGGCTGACGATTTCAGCGTTTCTCTTCGGGTTATCAACCAGAGAAGAATCGATTCCGTATTTTTTCCTGAGCTGATGGATCGCCTGCCTTGTGATTCCGAACTGTTCACCTATTGCAGCATCAGTTTTGAATTTTTTCTGAAGCTTAATAAGCTGGGATTTAGTGATTCTTGGCATATTGCACCACTCCTCTCGTAATGAAGATTAAAGTTTGGTTGATTCCAGCTATTTTATGAGGTGTTGAAGAGTGTTATGATGAGGAGTGTCTGGTGTATTGATATGTAATATACAATTCCTTCATGTCATTTGCAAGGAGAATTTATAACAAAATGTCAATCAGAACGCAATATGACAAGATCCGGGGAAAAAACGGGATTGTATCGCTTCATTGTCAGATGTGCAGCGCGTCAACTAAATTTCCCTGTATACGGAGATAGTGCAATGTACGAAGAAATAATAGATTACCTGCGGTCGTGTTCGGAAGGTGCTTCAACAGGAGAAATTGCCGGAAATTTCTTCAGGATTTCAAATCCGGGCAGTATGGCTGAGATAACAGTCAAAAACATATTGTCCAAAGATAAAAGAATTTTCCAGGATCAAGATGGGCGGTGGTATGCCCGGTCACCTAAATCCTCTGATTCACTTGGGAAACTGCCGCTTTGCGGAGTTTACATTCTCGGGGATCCAGGCAGAAAAACTGAACAGATATACTATTTGTCGATCTGGGAGATATTTCCCGCTCCAAAGTTGATTTGGGAAGCATGGACAAAGAAAACAGAATCTCTTTCCTTTGAAGACAGGCAAGCCCTTGATATCGGAGAGGAAATCAGAGCTGCAGGGGAAAGCGGTGCGGTATTCTCACGACTGGCAGATGAACTTAAATCACGGCTGCCGGTGTTTCTGTCCTGTTATCATGAAAATCTTCTCAGAACTATTTGTGTGAGGCACGGGGAAAATTTCACTGATGACTCAATTCTTGCTGGAGAGCTGTTAACGGCCGCAGGAATTTCCTCCCCCAGACCCCTGTCAACAGGAGCCCTTTTCAGATCAGTCATGGGTCATGAAAGATCTGCTTCAAGTGCACTTGCGCAGGGCGAGCTGTATGCCGAGTGCCTTGCCGAGCTGATCAATACTTTACGGTTAAAAGGTATCGAAACCCGTCAGGATCTTGAAGAGAGGGAAAAGGAGGAGAGAAGAAGATATTTTGAGGGAAAAAAATTTACTTTTGATGATATCAGTTCATTGTCCCAGGTTCCGGGCGTTTACGGGTTCAAAGATGAAGCAGGGAAATTTCTTTATATAGGGAAGGCGAAAAACCTTAGAAGAAGGCTGATGTCTTATTTCCGGGAAACAGACGAATCGCCCTTGAAAATTCAAAGTATCCATCGTGATTCCAAGGAGGTTGTGACTTACCAGTGTGGATCGGAACTGGAATGTCTTCTTTATGAATATCGTTTGATCAGGAAACATAAACCATTGCTTAACAGTCAAACAGAAATAGGTGAGAGGAAGGGAACCTTTTCACCGGTTGAGGATTGTATTATCCTGCTGCCACACACTTCTGAGGAAAAAGTGATGTCTTTCTGGTTCAGAAAGGATCAGAAGATACAAATCAAGCCGCTTGATATTGATTTGAACCATAGTGAAGAGTTATTAAAGGAGATTGAAAGATTCTTTTTGGGTGAGAAACTTCCTGCAGACAGTCAAGATTTTCCGGAGATGGAGATAGCGACCAGATGGGTAAAGAAACACCGTGATTCTCTCACAACAGTACCGGTAAGCAGATTTGGTCAGGCAGAAGAGATTTTGGATAGCATAAAAGGGTATTTAAAAGAGATATCACAGGAAAGGATTTGATACCTTGATTTCCCATCTTACGGAAATGCGATCCATTTCAGGAAAGAGACGCAATATATGGTGTACTATAGTGTAATAGAGTTAATGAAACCATACAATACTGATTTCCCGGATGGATTTGATTATTTTGTATATGTATAATAGGTAAGGAAGTTAGCTAACCCTGAAAGGCAAAATATGAGTTTTACTTATGATCATGAGAAGTTTGTAGCTAAAAATCGCAGCCTGGCATCAGCGCAGGGACGAGAACAACGGGACCAGGCTCTGGAAAAAAAGGGTTATTCTCATTTAAAAAGTAACAAGGAAGGGTCCTGTTTTAACTGCAAACAGAAACAAAACTGCAGTGAGTTCAGGGCAAAGCGCAGCGGTGGGGCTTCCGGGGTGGTTTCTTTTGGCGGTGATGAGAATTTTATTTGCAGCAAATACACACCGGCTCAGGCACAGGCAAAAGGTATGTCAGATAAACAGATTAAATCTCTCCTGAAAAATGTAAAAAAGGGGTATTGATTAACGAACTGTTGTCATTAGAAATACATCCGGTAAGGAGTTGTAATGGAAAAAACACCTTTAGAGCTTTATGAGACTGCTTACAAGCTTCACTATGTCGAAAACCGCATTGCTGAAGCGGTAAAGTACTATGAGGCGCTTGTAAAAGAGTTTCCGGATTCTGACGAATGCGGTTATGCTGCTATTCAGCTTCAAAAATTAAAGGCCAGTGATATTGCTGGAGATTTGAAGGTAAGCTCCAAGAGTGGGCCTGCATCGACAATAGCCATAATTTTAAGCCTTTTATCGCTTATTTTCAGCGGCTTGGCGGCTTACTATTTCTATCAGCAGGATAAGCTGGATTCTGTCCGCGCCAAATTGACTGTAAACGCGCTGGGGAAAATATTCAGAGGTGAACATGAAGAAGCACTTAAAAATCTGACTGAGCTAAAAATTCTTGCAAAAAATGATATCATGCCTTTTGAGCTTTCAGCCGATATTTACCGCAAACTTAAGCAGTATGATAAGGCCCGTTCCGAGTATGAGATATTCTACAAGCTCAATCCTGGATTGCAGCCAACCGAAGATCAATTGCAGAAAATGAAACAAGATGAAATAGATGCTTCAAATACCAGGAGACAGCCACCTCCTCCACCTGTCCAGGTGGCAGAGAATGTGAGTGAAAACGAAGGACCTAAAAAAGCAGTTGTTGCTCCCAAAAAACCGGCAGTTCAAGCACCAAAACCAAAAGCTGCTGTCAAGAAACAACCACCCAAAGAGCAGAAGAAGATCAAAAGCCTTTTTCTTGTAGATCCTGACAGTATCTCTTATTTCTGACCTTTAAGCTTGATTTTCTCGATTAAAGGTTTACTTGATATGCAGAAATGATAGATAATTCAGATACAGAACCAAAAGGAAAAGCTGATGCAGGCTTTAAAAGTTGTAGAAGAGAAGGTTTGCCGGGGTTATGTGCTTGATGAACGCAAGAAATGGATCTTGCTTTCTGAAAAGATATCAAAAGAAAAAGAGTTCCTGAAGCACATTGAATCTGGTGAAATTCTTCTTAATGGTGAGTGGCTGTCTATAGCAGAAGTCAAGAAACGCAGGAATGAGACACAGACAGAAGACACTTCAACTGCAGAAAAAACTTCGAAGGAGAAAAAACCTGGACCTGATACTGCAGATGACATTTCTACAACGGTTAACAGGGGTGAAGAGAATAAATCTGATCAATCACAATCTGATTTTCCGCCTGAAACAATATTTATCTCATCTGAGCTTGAGCCATCTGCTCCAGTGACAGTAAGTCCTGAACCTGAGCCAGACTTTCCACCAGAAACAGTATACGCAGAAACCGGAACCGATTATCCCCC
>JAAYIG010000223.1 GCA_012523595.1 Fibrobacter sp. | reverse complement strand
TACATGGTCAGTGATCTCAAGCAGCACACAATTGAAAGAGGAGAAACCCTCTGGGATCTCTGCCACAAGGGCGAAAACATCATTCCCCTGTGGCTTTTAAAAAAATACAACAAAGAGATCGATCTTAACAGGCTTGTACCAGGGACAGTAGTGCAGTTGCCAATTGTATCTGAGAATACCGGAGAGAAGATTAAACCGGCAGGAATCTCCCCTGCTCCATCACAAAAACCATTCTGTTATAACAATTTCCGTGCACTCAGGCCCTTGAGACTGGTACCATGATCATTGCGGAAGATATTGCTCGGAAACATAGATATTGATCACCCGGTCAATATTGAGTGTTTCCAGTATGTCAAACAAACCGGGATCAGGCTCAAGAATGCAGAGTGATCCTCCCTTTTCACGTATCCTTTTGTAACAATCAACCAGCACACTTATCGCCCCGCTGTAAATATAGGAGGCATCACAGAAACTCACCGCTATATGTACTTTTCCACGCCCGAGATAACCGCCAATCAGGTCCTTAAGTTCAGAAAGATTACTGATATTTTTGTTATCTTCCTGGATCCTTAAAACCTGATATTTCCCGTGAGCATATGTTTCAATTTTCACCTTTTTCCCTCCGTGATTGTACTACTGTAAAATTCTACTATTTATGGGATTGGGAGTCAAACCTTAACCATGATCCGCATGATTATGGAATTGTCATGATTTTAAACAGGAAATGGGATTTTTTTATATGAACTCCTGACATGATTGCCATGGGGTTTGGTCAAAGAGGCATCAGAGACGAAGTGAAAATAAACAGATTGCCACTCCGAATTCCTACACGCGGATTGCTAGTAGATTTAAGAGAAGAATCCCCCTCCTGCCCCTTTTATAAGGGGGGCGCTTCCAACGGGGGGATTCTTACACAAATACATAAACTCATTCAACCCCAAGGCAAAATCTTAATGATACCCTGTAGAAAAATGATACCCTGTAGAAATATGTACTCACCTTTATCACTCTTCTCATCAGCACTCCTCCTTCTTTCCTCCATATCCTCAGCTTCGGTTGACACAAAACCACAAACTCTGGTTGTCGACACCTTCTCAGTCACAAAAGGCAACAGAGTACCCTATGGATGGAGGCCAAGCAGAAATGATATCTCCATGTTTTCTGTCAAACAGGAAAATCAGAACTCTTTCACCAGAATCTTCACCAAAGGCGGATGCACCAGCCTCGGAAAACTCTTCAGGTTCTCAGCACAGCAATACCCGCATCTTTCCTGGAAATGGAGAATCAACCAGCTCCCCGATGGCGGCAATGAAACCAGAAAAGACAAAAACGACAGCGGCGCATCTGTGTACATTGTCTTCAAGGGCAACTTCAAACTGAACAATATCCTGAAATACGTGTGGAGTTCTTCACTTCAGGTGGGAACTGTTATCTCCAGCCCCTACAACAAGAACGCCAAAATAATAGTTCTGAGAAGCGGGAATGAAGAGACCGGCAAATGGGTTTCCGAACGTGTCGACATCAGAGCAGACTACAAGCGTCTCTTCGGTAAAGAACCACCGCCGGTAGAGGGAATTGCGATTCTCAGTGATTCCGATAATACCAATTCCATTGCCTCGGCAGACTATGATGATTTCGAAGTGAAAGCGATGAATTAAACTGAGCTGTTTTTAAGGCGATTCTGAATGAAAGCCATTGATGATGCTTTGTCCGCACTCCACAATGGTGCGATCAGCCCCAGTTCAGGCCTGGAGTCTGCCATCAGACGATGGATGAGCTGGTCGGGTCTAAGTAACGGCAGCACATCACAGAGAATCTGTGAATAATCCTCAAGCTCCAGCACACTCAGTTCTCCACTTTTGTAAAGAGCTTCGAGAGCTGTCCCCCGGATGACCATCAACTGATGAATCTTTACTCCGTTTACCGGAAGCTCCGAAATATCTTTCACAGTCTGCACCATCTCCTTTCTACTCTCCCCCGGTAGTCCCATCATAAGATGGGCCGCGGTTTCGATCCCCAGTTTATTCAACCGGTTTACAGTAGCAAAGAAATCCCTGAAAGAATGTCCTCTGTTAATCCTCTCGAGTGTCTTGTCATTTGAACTCTGCAATCCAAGCTCAACACAGAGATAGGCCCTTCCTGCAAGGCTTTCCAGATATTTGTAAACAGATTCGTTAAAACAATCCGGACGTGTTCCGATTGCAAGTCCAATAACCCCGGGAACGGCTAGAAGTGGTTCGTAAACCTCTTTAAGCCGCTCGACTGAACCGTAAGTGTTTGAGAATGGCTGCAGGTATGGAAGAAACGCCTGGAATTTTCCGGTTCCGCATTTTTTCAGTAATTGATCCACTGGAGAGGATTCGTTCAAAGCTGCGGGGCTGAATGACACATTATCACAAAACATACAGCCTTTTGAGCTTATGGTACCATCACGGTTAGGACAGGAAAATCCACCGCTTACAGGCACTTTCAGGACCGGCTTTCCAAACTTTGACTTCAGGTAGTTACGATATGAGCGGTAAGGAATCAACTTGAGATTAAAAAAAAAGGGGAATTGCAGGGGAATTCTCTTTCCCCTGCAGCGAATGATCTGTCTTATTTTTTCTCGGCTCTTTTCTTTGCTTCACTCTTGAGATCAAGGGTGCTGCCGCCATCATCAACATTGAGGTCATTAAGATCTCCCATGACATCGATAGGTGCAGTGTTTATTCTCTGTGTTTCACTGCTCTTCTCTCCCTTGCCAAGTTCTTTCCTGAGATCGTTGATCTGGCTCTTGGTAGTCAGCTTGGTGTCCGAATCATCGGCCTTTTTAGCATTTGCGGTATCACCTTTTTCCAGCAGCTCGATTTTCTCCTTGATCTTCTCTTTCTTCAGTGCGTCATCGGTGTAGATAAGAGATTTTTTCAGAACATCGATTGCACCCGCTTTGTCCCCTTTGTCTTCCAGGGCAAGAGCCAGGTTTTCATAGAAATGTGCACCGTTTGGCTGAACAGTTATCGCCAGTTTATACTCAGAAATGGCCTTCTCCCTGTCATTATCCTTTTTCCAGGCAATATTTCCCAGTTCCCAGTGCGCATCACCATTATTAGGGTTAGCCGCGATTGCCTGCTTCAGATACCCTTTAGCCTCATCGGTTTTCCCCAGAGCAATAAGACATTTGGAAAGATTTGTCAAGGCTTCCTCATTCATACCGTCAAGGGAAATTACCTCCTTATACTGGGCAACCGCCTTGCTGTGAGCATTTGCATTGGCATACATCGCAGCCAGGTTCATACGGGCGGTGATATTCTGCGGATCGAGCTGTACCGCCTGATAAAGTGCGTTTATGGCATCCTGGCTCTTTCCCAGGTTCTCATAGGCAATAGCAAGATTTGCCCAAACCTGGGAATTTCTGGGCTGCAGACGCATAGCTTTTTTGAACTCCTCAACAGCATTTGAGTTCCTCCCCCATCCTAAATAGGCGAAAGCCAGATTAAATTGAGCCTCAAAATTACTGGGCTCCATCTGAATAACCTTACGGAACTGGGTTACAGCCTGGCTGAAAGCGCCATTCTGCAACATCTCCTGTCCGGATAACATCAGACTCTCTATCGACTGGGCCTGAACCTGAACAAAAACCGCCAGCACAATTGTACTGAGTACCTGGATTAGTCGGGACCGCATTTTTCACTCCCTTTTTGAATGTTCAATTAAGCACAGGATGGATTAAGAAAATAACTTTACCAGAATCCCCGTTCAAGTTTTTCCACTGGAAGAGATCTTTGTATCAATAATATAATAGAGCAAAGTGTATTTTTCTTCTTTTTAACCCATTGATCAGAAGGATCTGCCAATGTGTCAGGAATCGATGTACGAGTACCAGAATCCACTGCTGGAACGATATGCTTCTGCGGATATGTCTTTTATCTTTTCTCCACAGAACAAATTCTCCACCTGGAGAAAGCTCTGGGTAGCACTGGCTGAGGCAGAAAAAGAACTGGGACTCTCAATCACCGATAAGCAGATTGAGGAGATGCGATACCATGTCGATAACATAGATTTTGAACTGGCTCGTAACTTTGAATCGAAAACCCGTCATGATGTAATGGCTCATGTATACACATACGGGACCTGCTGCCCTAACGCAAAACCAATAATACACCTTGGTGCTACAAGCGCTTTTGTGGGTGACAATACAGATCTCATCCAGATGAGGAGCGCACTGAAACTGATTCTCTCCCGTCTAAGCGGCCTGCTTCAGGTATTGAGAGATTTTGCTCTGAAATATTCTGATACAGCAACCCTGGGTTTTACCCACTTCCAGCCGGCGCAATTAACAACTGTAGGTAAACGCGCATCCCTCTGGCTTTACGACCTGATGCTTGATTTTCAGGCAATAGAAGACTTCATGAACAATATTCCTTTTCTGGGTGTAAAGGGAACAACCGGTACCCAGGCAAGCTTTCTTGCCCTCTTCGATGGTGACAATGAGAAGGTGAAGGCACTCGATAAAAAAGTTTCTTCCATGATGGGATTTGAGAAGGTAATCCCGGTAAGCGGGCAGACTTACACCCGCAAGCTGGATTTCACTGCCCTTTCTCTTCTCTCAGGTCTTGCCCAGTCGCTCCACAAGATGGCAAACGATATCCGCCTGCTGCAGAATCTCAAAGAGATAGAAGAACCCTTCGAAAAAACCCAGATCGGCTCCTCAGCCATGGCTTACAAACGGAACCCGATGAGATCTGAACGGATGACTTCCCTTTGCAGATATATCATCTCCCTATGCCAGTCTCCAGCGATGACCGCGGCAGAACAGTGGTTTGAGAGGACTCTCGATGATTCCGCGAACAAAAGGCTCACCATTCCTGAAGCATTTCTGGCTGCCGATGCCTGCCTGATGATAGCGATCAATGTGTCCGACGGGCTGGTAGTATATCCCAAAGTCATCTCAAAGCACATCGAGGAAGAACTGCCTTTTATGGCCACAGAAAATATTATCATGGCGGGAGTTAAAAAAGGCGGTGACCGGCAGGTATTGCATGAGCAGATCAGAGTGCATTCCATGGAATCTGCCCGTAAGGTCAAGCTGGAGGGCAAACCCAATGACCTTCTGGACAGAATAGCCTCGGATCCAACTTTCGGCTTGTCAAAGCAGGAACTTGGAAAGCTTCTCGATGTCTCTGAATTTGTGGGAAGGGCACCCTCTCAGGTACGGGAATTCATCGACGAACACATCGATCCTCTACTCAAACATGCTATCCCTCTGGGAATCAACAAAACCGCAACTGTCAATGTGTAAGGGATAGATGAGAGTCGATTACCACGTTCACACCCCCTACTGCGGCCATGCACACGGGAAGATAATTCATTACATCGATTCAGCAATCGAGAACGGGATTCAGGAAATAGGCTTCACTGATCACCTTGGCCGCTATTATCTCACCCCTGCCCAGAAGAGAAGATACTGGGACTGGGGAATGGATGAAAGAGAACTGGTACGCTACTATGCTGAGTTATCCGATCTCCGGGAAATCTACTCAGACCGTATCGCAGTGAAAATCGGGCTGGAAATCGATTACATAGAGGGTGCGGAAGACCTGCTTGCTCCTTTTTTCGACAATTTCACACTTGACTTCTGCCTCTGTTCCATCCACTGTATCCCCAGGTTCGGATGGAAGCATCTATCTGATTACCACGCAAACACCGAAAATTCAGAGGTCTACAAAGAATACTTCCGTCTCTCCAGAGCTGCTCTGAAAAGCGGACTTTTCCACTCTCTGGCACACCTCGATTTCATCTGGAGATACGTAAACTGGCCGGTTAACGAACACGAAGAGATGCTCTCGGAAATCAGCCAGACAGTACAAACTGCACTGCAATCTGACCGATGTATCGAAATCAATGCAAATGGATTCATCTTTTCAAGAGCAAAGGGAAACCAGGATTTCGATCCTTTCGATTTCCTTATCGATCAGATCAGTCAATTCAACGCCCCAATCACGACCGGCTCCGATGCCCACGATCCCAAAATGGTGGCAAAAGCATTTCCTGAAATGATCAATTTTCTCCTCAGCAAAGGAATTACCTCATTCCGGTCATTCTCGGATGGTAAGCCTTCCTCCCATACCCTTTATCCCTGATTAAATCAGGTTAATCAGATTAATCATAGTTTAAGACAAATCCCAATCAGATTAATCAGTGGTCCTGATTTCGCAATAATCGACAACCTCCGCAATCACTTTCCGGAAGGTCTCAATTGTCTCTGTGGTCAGCGGGAGGGTCTCAGCAAAAGATGGATCGAGCAGTGGCACATTCAACTGAACCGGCTGAAGATAAACGCGGTAAATTCCCTTCAGAACTTCAGCCATTTTTCTTATCGATTCATCGTCTGTAATTTTCGGGGCAACTGTTATCCTCACCTCAGCATCCAGCCCCATCGACCTGGCGATCTCCAATGTCTTCTCTATTCTCTCTCTGGTATCGGGCAGGCCGCATCCAAGCAAAGAATACTTATCAAAACTTGTCTTCAGGTCAACAGCCAGATAATCGGGACTGCAACGGATCACCATGTCGGGATTAAGCCCATTTGTGTCGAGTTTTATCTTGAATCCGGCATCGCGAAACAGGGCTATGGTTTCAGGAAGGGAGGCATGAAGAGTGGGTTCTCCGCCGCTGAGTACAACACCTTCGATAGTACCTTTTCTCTTATCAAGATACCCGGTGATTTCAGTCAACGGTATCTCCGGAAGCCGGTTCAGAACAATTTCAGGATTGTGGCAATAGGGGCAGCGAAGATTGCAGCCCCCGAAAAACAGAACCGTGCTGATAGTACCCGGGAAATCAATGAAGGAATACTTCTGCCACGCGATTACACCTGAAGCGGCTGACATTGTTCTTCCGTTTCCGGAACGACCTGGACAGTCTCAGGCACTTTCTTTTCACTGGCTGTAAAGAGCTTCCTCAGCTTGAATTCCGACTTCTTGCCGTTATTCCAGTTCTGGACCGGCCTGTAGTAACCAACGATTCTGGAGTAAACCTCCGTTTCCTCGCTGCAGTTGGGACAGGAGAACTGTTTCCCTTTAAGATACCCGTGATTGTTACAGATGGAGAAAGTCGGGGTTATGGTGAAATATGGAAGTTCATAGTTGCTTGCTATCTTCTGTACAAGCTTCCTTACCATTGCCGGATCATCTATCGATTCCCCGATAAAAGCATGGAAAACCGTGCCACCCGTATACAGCTTCTGGATATCATTCTGCATGTCAAGCGCATCGAACACATCATCAGTAGCATTTACCGGCAGCTGAGTGGAATTGGTAAAGAAAGGATTATCACCGCCCGGGATTAACATGCGGGAAAACTTAACCCTGTCGATCTTGGCCAGCCTGTAGGAGGTACCCTCTCCAGGCGTTGCTTCCAGATTGTATAGATGCCCAGTGTCTTCCTGGTACTTGACCAGCCTGTTGCGCATGTATGTGAGAACCTCCATGGCAAACTCACGTGCTTCCGGCGTGGTCAGGTCTTTGCCCATGAAATTGAGTGCAGACTCGTTCATTCCGATAAGGCCGATAGTGGAAAAATGGTTATTCCAGTGTCTCAGATATCTCTGAGTGTAGGGGAAAAGCCCCTGATCCATCAACTTGGTGATCACTTTACGCTTGATTTCAAGTGAATCACGGGCCACATCCATGAAATGATCCAGTTGCCTGAAGTAATCATCTTTAGTTGATGAAAGGTATCCGATTCTTGGAAGATTGATTGTTACCACACCGATCGAGCCGGTGAATTCATCTGACCCGAACAGGCCTCCTCCCCTGTTACGCAGTTCTCTTTTATCAAGCTGCAGCCTGCAGCACATGGAGCGCACATCTGAGGGATTGAGTTTTGAATTGATAAAATTCTGGAAATAAGGGGTACCGTATTTCCCTGTCATCTTGAAAAGCAGTGTGGCGTTTTCACTCTCCCAGTTGAAATTTCTGGTCAGATTGTACGTAGGAATGGGATAGGAGAATCCGCGCCCGTCAGCATCACCCTCGATCAACACCTCCAGAAATGCCTTGTTGATCATATCCATCTCTTTCTGGAAATCCCCGTAAGTGATATCCAGTGGCTGACCGCCAACTACAGCAGGCTGTTCCCGAAGATCATCGGGAACTACCCAGTCCAGGGTGATATTGGTAAAAGGAGCCTGTGAACCCCATCTTGAGGGAGTATTGACTCCGAAAACAAAAGACTGTATCTGCTGCTTTACTTCTTCGTAAGAGAGATTATCAACCCTCACAAACGGGGCAAGATAGGTGTCGAAAGAGGAAAAAGCCTGTGCTCCAGCCCATTCATTCTGCAGCACACCCAGAAAATTAACCATCTGTTGTACAAGGGTAGAGAGATGCCGGGGAGGTTTTGAGGAGATTTTGTTCTTTACTTTCCCCAAGCCTTCTGCAATAAGCTGCCTCAGTGACCACCCTGCACAGTAACCAGAAAACATGGAGAGATCATGGATATGCATATCCCCGTTGCGATGAGCAGTGGAGATGTCGTGTCCGTAAATATTTTCCAGCCAGTAATTGGCAGTAATAGCCCCGCTGTTGTGAAGGATAAGTCCACCGAGAGAGTAGTTGACATTTGAGTTCTCGTGAACTCTCCAGTCTTCCATCTTGAGATACCCGTCCATGGTGTTGGCTATATCCAGAACCAGATCACGGGTGCTGCGCATCCTCCGATGTTGTTCCCTGTAAAGGATGAAAGCTTTTGCGACACGGGCATGTCCCAGTTCTATCAGTACTTTTTCTACCAGGTCCTGAATCTCTTCGACCGCGGGAATAGAATTGGGATGAAATTTACGGTTCAGAGCTTCTTCAACACTTTTGGCAAGGGAAAGAGCCTGACCAAAATCCTTCCCTCCGACAGACTCTGCTGCCTTGAAAATCGCATTTGCTATCTTGTAATTATCGTAAGGAACAAGCTTTCCGTCACGCTTTCTGATGGTGGAGATCATTAAAACCGCTCCTTCAGGGATCAAAGTGTTATACCACAACCGGTGCTACTACTTAGGAGATGAGTATACAATATATGCCGTGGTGTGTCAAAATAAAAGTGAAAAAAATAAAACTCCGCCACCTTTTTATTACAGGTCGCGAGAGAAACAGGGGGCTGAAGCAATTTTCAGGGATTTGAACCGCTTATCTCCTCTATAGCAGCGGGCAGCTGTTCCGGTGCATTAACCGTTCCGCTCTGAATTACATGAGGAGTGACAAAAATTATAAGATCTTTCTTTTCCACATTCTTCTCAGATCTTTTGAAAAGATTGCCAAGAAGCGGAATATCCTTCAGAAAGGGAATACCCTCATCAACTTTTCTTGTCTCATTGGAAGTCAGTCCGGCGATTACAACTGTTTCTCCGTTTGATACAACGACATTTGTGGTTGCGCTCTGTTCGTTAATAACCGGTTGCCCTTCAACCATGGTGTAGGATTCTTTTTTGGGACTCAGTTCAAGCAGTATTCGCCCCTCTCCGGAGATATGCGGTCTAACAACAAGGGCAGTACCGGCATTTATCATCTGCACCACTGTATTTCCAGCCTCGTCACGCACCTTGACCGGGACCTGCTGTCCCATGAAAATCCTTGCCTCTTTATTATCAATAGTGGTTATCTGCGGTTGTGCTATGATTTCACCCTTATTATCCGTAAAAAGGTACTCAAGAGCGGCGGTAAATTTCTCAGGGCTTATTATGCCATAAGAAAGGCGCTCAATTGCGCCGCTTACGATTCCGGTCTGGGGAAGATGTGATGCCTCAAAGCTGCCGGTTCTGTAGCCGAAGTGGATTCCCATTCTCTGAATCGCCCCTGAACTGACCTCGATAATTTTGCATGAAATCTGGACCTGTGCTACCTCGATGTCAAGTTCCGCTATCATTTTCTTGATCTGTGAGATATGCTCATGGGAATCATAAATTATCACCGAATTGTTGTGCGCTATAAGTGTGATTTTCCCACGTGGTGAGAGAAGCGACTCCACCGATTCCATCACCTCTTTTGCCGGGACATGATTAATCCTGATAAGCTCACGTCTAAGCGGGCTGACATCCTGTGTCGCCTGTATTCCAGTTGCATTTTCAATCTGGCGTTTCATATAATCACTGTTATTCATCACATAAACATAAGAACCTTCATTTGTCGCGGCCAGATTGTGTACTTTGCAGATAATACCCAGTATCTCTCCCCATGATTTGCTGGTAACAGTAAGGGACACCACTCCCTTGACATTTTCACTTACCACTATATCGACTCCGCTGTAGGCGCTCAACTGCTTGAAAACCGATTTGATCTCGGCATCGTGCACCTCGAAGAAATCTATAATCCTGTCCTGTGAAGCAGCCGGAGCCTTTACAGAGCCCTGTGCCACAGCCAGGGAACAGACCGCTACAACCAGTATCTTTGTTCTAATTCCCGCTTTCATCAATTCCCCGCTTCCTGCCGTGAATTACTATTAAGGCGCATGGTATAAGACCGGGAAATCCCGTACTCTGTCAACAGAAACACAACCTTGTCCTTATAGATTTTAAGCACTTTTCCATGATCGATCTGGTCTTCTTCTCTCAGCGCAAACGGTCTTCTGTTATTCACCCTGTCCTCAAGCAGAGCCAGACGGTCTGTGTTGTCAAACAATATACCTACAAGTTTCAGATTCTCCACAAAAGGTTTGCCCCCGTGTGATACGGAGTCTTTTTTAAGCGCAACAAAGGGATCCCTTCCGAAAGCGCTGTATTTTATTACCCTGGTTCCGGGAGTGTGCGCTGCCAAAACAGAATCGGCTATTGATTCTATTTTTTTTGGACTTTGACTTTCCGCCACCTGAGGCTCTTCCGGCCTGCTCTCCTGAACAGGCTGCACTCTGGAAGCCTTTATCCTTTCCCACTGGCCTTGAGAAACTTTGCTGCTATCAACGACAAATCTCCCCAGCACCCATCCCTTACCCTTATCACTTGAGAAACAAACCCAACCATTCTCCTGTTTCTCAAAATTCAGAAATTCTCCGATCTCAAGCCTTCCGGAAACCGCTCCGCTCATCGATGGAGCATTGCGATAATTTACCCTGTCTGCAACTACAACCAGAGTCTTCCGCGTATTTACCGGCAGCTTTTTCTCTTCCGGCGCCGGGGAAACACTGCCGGATACAACAGGCGGCTGTTTCTTTTCAGGCATGCTGGATTCTGCTCGTTCATTTACATTGAATGTCGATCCGATAGCCTGCCGAGATTCAACATCCTTTACCGCCCTCTCACCCATCGATTTGAGATCCATCGGATATGATGGCAGGGTGTAAAATTCATAATCCCACTCAACTCCTCTCTGAGAAGACCACAGAGAAGCCTTCCGGACTTCCGGCAGAAAAGTAAATAAAGAAAACGCGTTCTCCTGGCTGCTTGCAATACCGGGTGTACCGGATGCGGCTTTTTTATCGAGCCTGATAACAGCACCAAGAAAGGTGTTCTCACCTATCTTCTTTTCGCGAAGATCTATTCTTTTGTAAAGACTTCCGTCCGGGAGTACAAAAGACTGTTTTCCCAGACCATTAACCGCTGTGCTGAAAAGCACTACAAGTGAATCACCGCTTTTTCTGATTTTACCAGTCACCTGATTATCGAAGAGAAAGGAGAGTTCCCCGACATACTCTCTGCGCAGAAAACGAATCTCTTTCAGGCTGGCGATTCCGGAGGGATCAGCGGAGGCTTTCATGATTCCATGTTCAGTGTCTCCATCCTGCACCGAAGCAGTCCATCTGAACTCCTCTACAGGCTCACTGCTGAGAAGCGCCAGAAACCTGTTGTCTTTCTGCTGGATCTTTATCTTCCCGGAAAGCGGTTTACTCATATTGAGTGTCATCACTACCTGCGAACCATCCTTTTCCTTCACAGTAATCCGCTTTAAAGGAACACCAGGAGGAAATGAATCATAGGAATAAGCCTTGAGACCATAGATACAGTCACTGAAGGTGATGTTTACAGCAGTACTTCCATTCCTGCTGACATTAGCCTTGATGGGAGCATCGCTGCTGATTGAGATTGCGATCCCTCTTGCCCCACCGGCTACTGTCATCTTAGAGATTATCGGAACAGAACCCCACACACAAGCCGCAGCAAACAGCAGGAGCATCAAGCAAGGCAGAACTATTCCGGTTTTTTCTCTTTTCCTGATCATATCTATTTTTTTGACGAAAAAGTTGTCAGTTCAAAAGAGGAAACGATGCTTGGCACAAAAGAATTATCCTCTTCATTTTCCCTGCCCTGCAGACCGGAGCCTTCAGGACTTGTGGAAATGTTTACAGATGTCAAGTTGATTATCAGCGGGAAATTTGCCAGAAAAGCGAAAAATTCCGCCAGTTCATGATATCCGCCTGTAACACTTATATTATAACGATTCTCAACATAATATTCACGTTCCACGTCCGGAAGAGGGTTGAACCTGGTGGTGGTTATGCCAGAAGCTCTGGCTACACTGGTAATCTCCCGTATCAGCTTTGGAATCTCCTTCTGATCCGGAAAGATTGATTTCAGAGAATCAAGTTTGGCCTGTGCGAACTGGAGCTCTTTTTTCAGAGAACTCAACTGTGGCTTGAGTGCCAGCACTGTCCGGAGCGTATCCTGCTTGGCATTGCAGGAGAGCTGAAGCTTTGCCATTTCCTGCTTATTGGGTGTATAGATGTTCTGAAACCATAAATACCCGCCGCCAATACCAATCAGAGCAATCAATGCCGGGATCCGTAAACGTGGATTCTTCAGATCAAACGAAAGTTTCATCTCGCCCTCCCGCCTGAAGCAAGAGTTGAAGAGGGCTCACTTGAATCCCTGAGTTTGACATCGGGGTTAATCACACAGGAGATCGAAAACCTGTAAAGCTTCTGTTTGGGATCGATCTGTTCTATATTGGAAAGATCCACACTGTTTACATATTCACTCTCTTTGAGGCTGGTCATATAATTGGCCACCTCAGGAAAAGAGTAGGTACGCCCCTCCATGTGAAGAACTGGGGGAGTACTATTCTCCTCCTTAACAGATACAAGCCAGGTATACTCCGGAATTCTTCCTGCAAGTTCCTCCATCAGGCGGACCCATTTCTCGCGATTTACATTTATCCTCTCCAGAGCCCTTATTTTCTCTTCAATCTGAATCTTGTCACTTCTGAGACGGTTGATTTCATTTTGAATAGGACGGTTCTGCTGGATCTGCTGATCGAGCGCAGCAATTTCATTTTTAAGCCCGCTGATAGAATTCTGAAGATAGAGACTCATAAAAGCCAGGGAAACAGCAAGGATCGCAAGTCCGATAAGAGGATAAGCGACCTCACGGCCGATCTTTATCGATCTCTTGTGAATCCTGTATTCAGCAGGCAAAAGGTTTATTTCTATGCGCTCTATCATTATCCCTCGACATTCCTCAGAGCGAGTCCTACCGCAACGGTGAGAAGTGCTGAAATATTCTCAGGCTGCATACTCCCGAACAAACCGGGATCATACTGCAGAAAACTGAGGGGATTTGAGGTCTGGACGGAAACCTGATGACGTTTTTCAAGAAACTCTACCAGATTAGGTATGTATGCTCCACCCCCGGACAGAACGATTCTATCAATTGAATCACTTTTTTCAGAGCTTTTGAAATAGGAGAAGGCCAGATCTATTCCTGAGGACAGTTCCTCTGCCGCATATTCTATACCCTGCTTGAATTTGGTAACATCGAAGCTCGATGAGGTACGTCCTTTGATTGCAAGCAAAGCCTCCTCATTTGTAAGACCCAGACTTCGCTGAAGGGTCTTATTGAAGAAATCTCCGGCAGTAGAGATATCTCTAGTGGAATGGTAGACCCCATCTTTGACAAATGTTACATTTGTAAGATCATGCCCGATATTGACCAGAGCTGTAACACCATTCTGGTTCAACCCCCTGGATTCCATGGCGTAGCAGTTATTTATGGCAAAGGCATCCACATCGACTATTATCGGCTTCAAACCGGCATCATAGAGCAGATCTATATAGCTTTGCATGATCTGGTTTTTGGCGGCCACCAGCAGCACTTCTATCTCATTTGTCTCCTGGTTCCTGTGCAGTATCTTGTAATCCAGAGTGATATCATCGACATCAAACGGACTCCTCTGCCCTGCCTCCCACAGGATAAGCTCCTCTGCGTTCTCATTGGGATCGATCTTGAAGTTGAATTTATCGGAGATAATTCCATGCCCCGACATGGAGATGACCACTTCGACTATAGATGGATCACACTGATTAACCAGAGTAGTTACAGCCTCGATAAGCTGTTCTCTCTTCTTTATATCACTGCCCTCAATTGTCCCCGGGAGAATATCCTTTATCCCGGTAGCCTCAAGAACATAGCCATCTTTCCTGTGCACCAGTTTCACAAGCTTGATAGAGTGGTGGCCGATGTCAAGACCGACTGTAGCAGTACCACTCTTTAACTTCTTAAACAGATTCATCAAGCATTGCCTTTATGAAACAATAAGCTATCTCTGATCACTTCATAAAATAATTTAAATAATTGTTCTAACTAATGTAATATAACAACTTACATCTAAATATCTATCAAACAATCGCATCTTTGTCAACAAAAAAAAAGGTAAAAAAAAGTGCAGTTAAAAGCACCCCAATATAGATGAATTAAAAGACTTCCAGACCCCATTATATAGTATAGCCCTGAGGGAAATAAATAATCAATTCCGGAAACACTGCTTTTGCCGGAACCAGGACTCAGTGCATGCTGTGTCTGATCCAGACCGAATCGCCACTCGACATTTCCAGTCTCAGTACACACTCCTTTGTGTCTGTAATGGATTTAATGTGCCCCTCGGATCTGACTGCTAAAAAGATGGTATCACCGCTGAGGAACTGATTGGTTTCCACCCTGTACCACCCGTCTTCATAGGGTGTTTTCTCAATTCCTTTTGTCCAGGATGGTTCCCCGCCTATTTTTTGCAAAGCTTGAAAGAGACCATACTCACTTATGGACAAGGCCTTTCTGTGGTAAATCTGCTGCTTCTGCTGATAGTTGTGAAGCAGAATAAAAATCAATCCTCCTATTGCCACAAGGGTGATAGAGGCAATTATAATCCTTAATACAACTCCGCCTCTCTGACACTGCATTTCATTTACAAAATCAAGTCGCTTATCCATCCTCACCTCTTAACGCCACTGGTTAGCCTGACGCTGCTTTTCAAACACATACTTTGTTATTTTATCACGGTTTCTCTGTTCAAAATTGGTAAACTGGATATGATGTTTATACAAGGTTCCGATCTTTGCCTCAAGCAAGCTTACTCTCAGGACTTTTCCTGTAACTCCCGCAAAGGCTGAATTTGGCAATTGAAAATTCATGGAAATAACATCTCCGGGCACCATCGGCTTTTCGTATACAAAACTCAATCCTCCACCGCTTATATCAGCCATCCTTGAATCCAGAAGCTTTCCAAAATGCAGAGCCCTGTTTTCATCACTCTCTGTCTTTATCAGCCGGAATCTCAGCGGCAGGCTCACTTCCACTCTCACAAATTGTCTCAACTGGTTTCGCCTGATATCCAGAGAGTGGTAAAAATCAACCGATGAGTTGTCCCCGGCCCGGAAAACCGTCACTGATATCCCGTAAACCCCATCATTTCTGCGCGCAAACCCGAGACGCAGATTCTGGCCACGTCCAACCCCCGGCATATCCTCGGCTTCAGGATCGAACTGAATCCGGAAGAAAAATTCTGAATTGTGAACAACCCTTGCTTTGTTGATCAGGGGGTTTTTATTGTCCTTTCCAAAAACCGAAACCATCAGCCCTATCTCAAGATTTCTGGTGGAGACCAGAGGATGCTCCAGGGGCAGATAGGTGAACCCGAGTTTTTTTCTGATACTTGACAGCAGATGATCCTCATCCCCGACCTCCTCCGGAGAGAGATTTCTGCTCATCAGATGTTTTATCTCCGCATCGATGCATCTCTCAAACAGCGTTATTGACTGAAAGATAACATGTGAATGACCGGTATTGTCGTTTTTAAGCAGTTCAAGAAGCCGGGTCCTTTCAATATTATTAAGCTCAGCCTTTTCACAATACTGTTCAAAGAGGTTCTGCTCGAGCTCCTTCTGATCTGCTCTGGCTTTAGCCCTGACATTGAGATGAAGAGCCAGAAGAATACCCAGTCCTGAAAACAGAGCAAGGACAAGCGCGGTAATAATTCCAGCATCAGCGCCTTTCCAGCCGATCTGCTCGATAAGGCTTCTGGAAAAAACCGGAGCACAAAGCAATAGAATGGGAATCAAGACTTTTGTCATGGCATTCCGTATCCGGCAGGTAATTTGTAAATCCTTATCACATCAGAGTATAAACAAGGTGCAGCAATTTGTCCATGGTTTTTTGTGTCTGTCTACCGGTTTTCAACAGGTGATTACATCTCGATTCTCTTTATCCTTATCGGAATCGGCATCGGTGTCGGTATCGGTACCGGTATCAAACACTTTAATACCCCGTCCTTACATTTCCGATTCTTTTCAGATTTTATTGACACATCTCTCTTCTTCATGTTAATTCTAAATACTCAGGTGTACAATAAAATATCAGGGTAATCCTTTAATCAAACTGATCAAGGTTATGATTGATACTCCTTTCACAAGGTTGTATAATTCTGAAAAAGAGTGGTGACACACTATGAAAAAAATACCGGTTTCCGACATTCAGGATGGTATGGTCCTTTCCCGGGAGATCTGCGGTTCCTCAGGTAACATACTTCTCGGCAAAGGCGTCAAACTCTCCACAGCCATGGGGCGAAGATTGACAAACTGGGGAATCCCCTTCGTGTATGTAGAGGGTGAGGAAGAATCTCCGGAGAAGAAGAAAGAAGTTGAAGTATTGCCGGATGAGCTGAAAAATCAGTTGATGCTGAAATTTTCAAACGTCATTAATAACCCGATCATGAAAAAACTTTTCGTTACGGTTTACCAGTACAGACTTCAGAAGAGCAGATAGGAACCACTGTGGCACTGAAAGATTTACAGAAGACCATTGAGAACATCTCCTCGATTTCTACTTTACCGACAGTCATCGAGAGGATAACCCGGCTTCTTCAGAACCCCAAGACATCAGCCGAGGAGATCGGGCGTGCAATCACAACCGACCAGGCACTTGCCTCAAAAGTTCTGAAGCTGGTTAATTCAGCTTTCTACGGCTTTCCCGGACGAATAAGTACTATCACACATGCAATAGTAATCCTGGGCTTTTCAACTGTCAAAAACATCGTGCTCACAGCATCCATACTCGATGTCTTCAGAAGAAAAGGCACCTCTGATCTGGCGGATTTTGACTTCGAGCAGTTCTGGATGCATTCGATCGCCTGCGGCGCAGCTTCTCAATCAATAGCAAAATTCCTGGGCAACAAGGATAAGGAAGAGTGTTTTATCGGCGGCCTGATCCACGACATCGGAAAAGTGATCCTCTGCCAGTTCCTTCCGGCAGATTTCATAGATGCCTACTCGATGAGCAAAAAAGAGGGCATTCTGTTTTATGAGAGTGAAAAAAAGCTCTTCAATATTACTCACGAGGAGATTGGAGGCATGCTGGCTGAACGATGGAATCTCCCCAAAAGTCTTCAGAACGCAATCAAGTATCATCACTGCCCCCTGCCCTCACGTGACTATTACATGAACACTGCGGTTGTACACTGCGCCGATATATTTGTGAGATCTCTTGACTACGGCAATGGCGGGGATGATAAAATTCCCGCAATGGCGGAAAATGTCTGGAAAAATCTGGGTCTTGAAAACACTTCTCTTACTACTCTGTTCGATAACATAGAAGATGAGATCGAAAAGGCAAATGTGTTCATTCAACTGACATAACCACTGAGACCACTGATTAAACTGATTAAGAGGATTACACTGATTTAATTATGGAAAAAGATAACGTTTTTTAATTCGGGGTCGGTATCGGTATCGCTATCGATTTAATTGCGGAGATATTCGATGACAATGCCGATACCGACCTGAAGAACAAATATCGGCACCTTACACACTTGGAGCTCAGCCCTCTTCCTTTTCCTCCTCCTCACTTTCCTCATCCTCTTCAGTAAAGACCAACCGCTCATCTTCGGTGATCTTGAGTCTTTTACGGATATAGCTTCGTCTCTGCTCGCGCCTGAAGAAATCCCCGGGCAAGCGAAATCCCTTCAACAAAATGATCAACACCAGTAATACAAATACTATCGCCACAAGCACTGGTAAGGAAAGATCGGCAAGATTATCCATTGTTAAAATCTCCGGATATGGTTATACGGGCTGGCAGTTCTATTTCCTGACTGAGAGTCTCCTCAAAATTATTATCTCTCACCGTGAGAAGCGTTCTGCTCAGTTCTTTCATGCTTATGACACCCTGTCTCTGGAGTTTCGAGAGAATCACCTGCAAAATATCAAATGAGGTTCTCCCGAGTTCATTGACATTTCTGTTTCTGTGACAGCGTATATCCATGTCTACCTGTGCTATACAGGAAAGACCATACATAGAATACATATCCATGAGAAGACCTATCTCCACACCATACCCCGACCAGAAAGGGAGCTTTTCTAAAAGGGTACGCCTGACAGCGTATTCGCCGGAGAGAGGCTGATAGATCCAGGCCAGGGGAGGAACCAGGGCACTTAGCAGCGGACGGACCAGAATCTCGGTTATTCTCCCTCCCTGATTATCATAAATGTCCGATCCCAGAAGAAGCGGACGCTGGTAGAAAGCCTTGACAAAGCTCAAATTCTCATAACAGAGAAGCGGACCCACAAGCCCGCAAATGAAACGACGGTCAAAATCCAGAATGTCGGAATCAATAAATATTACGATATCTCCGCTGGTGACAAATTGAGACTTCCATAATGAGACTCCTTTCCCTTTCTGGGAAAGCGGCGGACCTGCCTCATCGGGATTGTAAACCCGAGCCCCCTCTTCCCGGGAAATTTCCACAGTCCGGTCCTCCGACAGCCCATCCATAACCACTATCTCATCAACCAGACTGAACTCCTCCATGAAATGCTGCCTGATATAAGAGATTATGGTGCCAATTGTGGCAGCCTCATTGAGAGCGGGAATTACCACACTTATGGATTTATTTCCGGATGCTTTAAATTCAATCAGTTCCTCAATGGAGGCAAAATCACTGCTGTGAAAAGTTGAGATCATAAAACCCTTTATCAGTAAACCGGAAGGTGAAAGGCTGTCCGGGTCTTTTATGCTATGTGAAATAATAATACATTCAGAATACCACTGTTTCCACGGTTTTTTCTGTGCACAATACACAATATACATGTTACAATTGGGATTGATTATGAGGGCTGATAAAGCAAAACTTCACAGATACATCTCTTTCTCCGCCCAGATCATCTTTATCACAACAGTATTCTGTATTCAGGTTCATCTTCTCTCGGAAAGAATAGACCAGAAAACAGTACCTTACGGTGATGAGGGGTCGTGGCTGTCTGTGGCCACCGAGGTGGCCCGCGGCAACGGATTTACCACGCGATGGCTGGAATACCCTTTTCTGAAACCATACGCCATCCCCCGCCCTGATGATTTCAGGTTTCCAGCCCTGACACTTCTATTAGCCGCAGCTTTTCGCATCTTCGGAGTCTCCTACACAACCGGCCTGTGGGTAATCGCATCGATATCACTTATCTTCAATCTCCTTATCTACTTCTCTGTAAAGAAGATTTACGGGAAACCCACAGCCCTTACAGTTTATACTCTCACCGCTTTCTCACTTCTTCAATTGATGTACAGCACTGAGATCTACACTGAGGTGCTCTTTGGCACAATACTGGCCCTTATCGTACTTGTCTCAACGAGAGTGGATAACAGCAAATTGAAATGGTGGATAACAATTGGCCTCCTCACCGGTATCCTTTACCTGGTCAGACCAAATGCCATCCTGTTTATGCCGGCTTTATGCCTGTATTTTTTGTTAATCAGAAAAAACAGGCAGATAAGTTACAAATACTTACTTATTTCAACAGCAATCTTTCTGGTAGTGATCTCTCCGTGGCTAATAAGAAATTATCTGCATTTCGGAAACCCTTTCCATGTTGCAGGATCCGGTGGACTGCTCCGGACCAGTAACAGTGATCCGGCAACTCTTTCCCTCTCCGAGTTTATCAATCTACATGGTATCCAGTTCTTCCTGACATCGATACTTCAGGGACTCCCTCAGCTCTTAAAAAATCTTAACTCTCTCGAACACGGTTCCAATATCATCCCACTCCTTTTATGCCTCATCGCAGCTTTTCGTAAACACCCCTTTTACAACGGATTTATAACCAGTTCCTTCCTTTTTACATTTCTTGCATGTGCCTATACAGCAAGGCTGTATGGATGGGCCGGAGTGAGATATTTCACTCCGTTCCTGCCGTTTGTTTATGCTTACGGAATCTCATACTTCTTCAGAGAAACCAGCTCACTTCTTGAAAGATTTACCGGAAGGAACAGCTATTACATCAAGCTGTACGGAATACCCGCTATTATACTCCTGCTTGGCATTCCACTGATCAATCCGCACCGTTACTATGAGCGGATTTACAAAGCTAAGCCCGGTGACAGCACTTCGGAATACTATTCTGAACTGAACAGACAGATCTCAGGCTCAGACATCTATTACGCAGGGCGTCTGGCACAATTGAACTTTGCAACGAACCTGCGGTGCATAGGGATCCAGTCGCTTTTCGGTGCGGATGATATGATCACAGCCCAGAAACACTTCAATCCGGGGCTTCTTGTTCTTACAAGGAAAGAATTCGATTCGCCCCGCTTTAAGGGGCTGCTCGATACTTTGAGGCTTAATGGATATCAGTGGTCTATTATGTCGGAGAATGATGTTGCTTTATATATAAGTATTACCAATTAATGGCACCCCGGGGTAGCAGGTTTATTTACAAGCAACACCTTTACTTTTGCGTCGTTCCTGCGAAAGCAGGAACCCAGGAAAGGAACTGGATGCCTGTTTTCACAGGCATGATGTCCTGGGTGACTGGTGCTAATTTACAAGCAATGCACTTGTCTCCACATCACTCATGCGAACCCACTGTACGCGAAAACTCCCGCCCCTTCCAGTTGAACTTTCC
>JAAYIG010000222.1 GCA_012523595.1 Fibrobacter sp. | reverse complement strand
GCCTATGTAGATGGCGATGTTCACAAGCAGTCGAAGACAATAGGTGGAATGAGGATATTTCCACCTGATGTGCTCAAAGAGGCTCTGCCTTCAGATTATGTTGTACTCACAGGAATAAATTACCGGAAACAAATGCGTTTTTACCTTGACAATATAGGTTTCAGAGGAACGGAAATAAGGCTGCAGGAAGACTACTGAGAGAAAGAGGAAATTGTATGGAGGATTTAAAGGAGAATACCATTAAGGGTAATCCTGTTGAAGAGTTCAAAGAGGAGTGCAGGGAACGGATTCTTAGTTATCCTTCAGATGAGAATCTTCAGAAAAGCGGCAAATCATTTCTCTTTGAGACACTGAGAACAAAGTATAGTTATAATTTCACATGGTTTGGCCGTCCGATCATTCAATACCCGCAGGATATCGTTGCTTTACAAGAAATTATATGGAGGGTTAAACCTGAGTGTATTCTGGAGATCGGTATTGCCCATGGAGGTTCACTGATTTATTCTGCATCTATGCTGGAACTTCTGGGCAATGATGGTATTGTACTGGGAGTAGACATCGATATCAGGGCGCATAATCGTGCTGAAATAGAAAAACATCCAATGAGTCATCGGATAAAAATGATAGAGGGTTCCAGTATCGATGATGCAATTGCAAAGCAGGTATATGATATTGCAGGGAAATACCGGAGTGTGATGGTCAGTCTTGATTCAAATCACACTCACGCTCATGTTCTTCGTGAGCTGCAGCTTTATTCCGGCCTGGTCTCAGTGGGCAGTTATTGTGTTGTCTTTGATGGAATAATAGAGGATATGCCGGAGGGGTTTTATTCCGACCGTGACTGGGGGCCGGGTAATAACCCCAGAACCGCGATCAGGGAGTTTCTGACGAATAATAATGATTTTATTGTTGATGAGGAGATAGAAGCGAAGCTTGTTGTGACTGCGGCCCCGTCGGGATATCTGAAACGAGTCAGGCAGGAGAACAAATAATGTCATACATTAACCCCCAGGCAGAAGAAAAGTTTTTCATTCGTCAGAAAGAGTTTATAAGACGGCTGGAGATTGGCAGGGATCCTTTGATATTCGATGTGGGTGCAAATATCGGCCAGAGTATCGAAGGGTACCGCAGGTTATTTCCGGAATGTAAAATTACATCGTTCGAGCCTCTGCCGGACTGTTTTGAAACACTCGTGCGACAATTTGGCGGGACAGATGGTATTTCACTTGAAAATCTTGCGCTTGCTGAAACTGAAGGCGTTAGAACCTTTTATTCAACAAGGTGTAAGAGCGCATCGTCACTGCTTGAACCCGATCCCATTATCAGAAAGAAAAGTGTAAAAGGCAACTGCGATTATGACAAAATCGAGGTTAAAACAGGAACACTGGACAGCTATTGTAAACGTAATGGGGTTAAAGAAATTGATATTCTGAAGATAGATGTTCAGGGAGCAGACAGCCTCCTGAAAAACGGCGCGATAAGACTTATCTATTCGGAAGTCCTCTTTGCGGAGAACTACAGCGGACAAAGCAGTTTGCTTTCCATCTCTGCCTTTCTGGAAAAACATTCTTACCTGCTCTGGGATTTTAAGTCCTTTTCTATTTACGAGGGCGGGACGGTTATGGACAGCAAACGCGATTTTCGTATCAGAGTCCACTTGCAAAACACTGGAGAATTATCCTGAGGAATTCAAGGAACCGTAAAAGCTTATAAGATTGTAAACTTAACTTGAATAAATGGGCAAAATGAACAAATCAGATGGAAAACCACGTGTAAGTATTGGAATGCCGGTGTATAATGGGGGTGATCTGCTCAAACTGGCGATAGAGTCTCTTCTGGCTCAGGAGTATGGAGACTTTGAATTTGTAATCTGCGACAATGCTTCTACCGACGGAACAGAAGAGCTTTGCCGGAGTTATGCAGCACATGATTCCCGTATAACTTACTACAGGCGTGACCGCAATTACGGGATGAATGATAATGGGCAAAAAGCGTTCTCGATGGCCTCAAAGGGGATTTATTACCAGATGGCATCACATGATGATCAATGGCATCCGTCATTTCTAAAAAGATGTGTCGAATGTCTCGATGCGAATCCATCGGTGGTAATGGCTGTTCCTGCTGTACAATTTCTCTCTCCCAAGGGTGTTCCATGTGAATTTCCGTATCCACCGCTGCATACAGTGGGTATGGGACTGCGCAGCAGAGTGGCATCAATTTTTTAATGAAACCAATGTCGGATATAATTCCTATGGATTATACAGAAGAGATGTACTTGAAAAAATCAGACTGGATATTAAATGTTATGGCAATGATGTCATCTACCTGCTTCTTATTTCTCTGATTGGTGAAGTACAGTTTATCTCTGAAAAACTCTTTTACTACCGTCTTAATGGCCGAACCGCTCAGGAACAGATGGATGCAATAAGCAAGGGACTGGGAGGGGCTGAAAAACCTTACACTACCCTTACTATCAATCTGATGCGGGCGATAATGGGTTCATCTCTGTCGTCCACAATGAAAAGAGTGATTCTAAGCGACATAATTCAGATAATTGCTGTGAAAAACCAGGCCTGGCGCAGCATGATAATTAAGGAGAATCCCTCTATTCTTCCATTTATCGAACCTGCCATGCATGGAAACTGTCCATCGGTTGAAAGCAACCTCGTAGCAGTTTTTTCATCACTGCTGCTTCCATTCTGTTACCAGAAAACAGCATTCGAGGGTTGTATTGATTTTTCAGAGACAGGGTCCTTTGATGATATCCCGGATAGGGACAAAATACGACCTGCTCCGGGGCACAGTGAATTTGTAAATACGATTGTCACACTGTTTGAGCAGAAGAATTATGTTAAGGCTCTGTGCTATTACGATGAATACAGAAATACACAGCCCCGAACGGAATTGGTAAAAAAAATAGAGGGGGCAATAGAGAGTTTCAGACCTGTTTTTAAGACCGGTCGGTATCATCATTAAACAGGAAAAAATTGAAAATTCTCTTTCAAAACAGGGCTAACTCATTAAATATGCCCGGAGGTGATTCTGTTGTCCAGAAACGTCTTCAGGAACAACTGGAATCACGCGGGCACACGGTAGATTTATCGACTGATGCGGATGTAAATCTCAGCGGGTATGATATTGTTCATTCATTCAATATGTGCCTGCCTCAGGAACTTGAGAAGTTCCTTAACAACGCGATAAAGTACCGCAAACCATTTGTAGTCACTTCACTTCAGGAAGATATGCCGCTATATTTGAAAAAAGCGTTAATTACCAAGGAGTTTTTCGAGAATTATATAAGGCAGGGTCAGGATCCGGGATTATTTGATGGATTTAAGCAGATGCTTTCCAAAGCTGTTCCTGTTAGTCCTCAGACATCAAAAATTACTGCCCTGTATGCCCACAGACTGCTTGCATGCGGCAACACGGAAGCCTCATACCTGCAGAAACTCTTCCAGTCTGCAAAAATCTCTGTTATCCCTTTCGGGTCAAGTATAATTGACACTGAAATTTCCGGGGACCTGTTCAAAAAGACTTATGGACTGGAGAATTTCGTATTGTGTGTCGGAAGACTGGAAATCCGGAAAAATCAATTGATGCTGCTAAAAGCCCTTGAGAATGACAATATCCCGGTTGTATTTGCTGATGCCGGTTTTTCCTACGATCCTATGTATGCCTCGTTTTGCAAAGCTTTCAGGAGAAAAGGAACCACACTGTTTACTGGACGGTTAACAGATAAGATGCTTGTCTCTGCATTCAGGGCTGCAAGAGTACACTGCCTTCCAAGCTGGTACGAACTGCCCGGACTTGTAACACTGGAAGCTGCACGGTATGGGTGTGCGACTGTTGCCTCGAGCTGGGGTGCGATCAGGGATTATCTGGGTGACCTCTGTGAGTATTGTGAACCGGATTCTCCGGAGTCTATTCGTGATGCGGTTTTAAGAGCCATGGATAAGGGGCCCACAGAGGAGTTACGGGAACTGGCATCGAAATTCACATGGGAAGAGGCTGTTAAAAAGGTTGAGGATGTGTATTACGAAATTGTTTGATGACAAAAAGAGAAATATTCTTTATACAGAGAGAATTATGAACAATCCGGCAGTTGGAAAGAAACTGAAAAGAAAGTGTTCCCTGTGTTTACACTTGACCGACAGGGTGGTGTAAAGCTTTGGAGTCACAAATGACTCAAGGAAATTATCTCCGTATACGATATATATGATATATGTAATGATTAGTTGGAAGGGACACGTATATGGTGGAAAGTGATACTGCTGTCAGAAATACCGTTGCAGAAAAAACTTCTGCACATCTTCCGGAAGAAAAAATGATTGTAGCTCCATTGCCCAGGCCGAATCTGGTTTCCTTGATGCTGGAGATTATGATCGGGTGTAACCTCAAATGCGCATTGTGCAATGTCGATAAGTTAAAGCACAGATTCCTTTCTGTAGAAAAAATTGAAGAGATTATTAACAAGCTGCCTACCCTGCAGAGAATAGTTATTCTTGGACATGGTGAGCCGTTACTGCATCCTGAATGGCTTAAGATAATGGAAGTCATCAAAAGATTTCAATTGAAAATGCACATGGTTACAAATGGTATGCTTTGGACTGATGAGAAAATAATGGCCCTTCCGCCGCAGACCATAGTTCAGTTTTCCATTGATTCTTTCAGGCATGATATTTATGCGGCCATGAGGCCGCGCGGAGATTTGGTCAGAGTTCTTGGAAACCTGAAGCGTCTTGCTGAATTGCGGTCTGATGTCATTATTGGTATTCAGAGTCTTATCACTAAGCAAACTGAACTCTATCTGGAAGAAATTGGCAGTTTTTGCCGTCAATTCGGATTCGATTTTAATGTTATTTACCCTGGGACAACGAAAGAAACATATAAAGAGTTTTATCCCGAAAGACCACATTATCTGAAAAATTATACTGCTCCGAAAGGTTGTGCAGAACCCTTTACTTCTGTAGTGGTCGGCATTGATGGGGAGATTTATCCCTGCTGCTATATGTACGGGAGCCTGAACAAGGAAAAGCCCGGGGATAAGCATATCGAGGAAATGGTGGAAGGGAAGATAAATCGCGTAAACGCCGGAGAATACAGGCTTGGTAATATCTATGTGGATGATGTTTACAAAATATGGAATGATAAAACTATGCGGTCGGTCAGAAATGCCATTTATTACTCCCAAAACCCAACTGCGACATATCAGGAATTAAGAAACAGTACCGATCTGGAAAACGGCCATGGCTATTGTGCCATGTGTGCGTTAAGATGGGGAAAACTCTGTTGAAATGCATCCGGGAAAAGATCATCCCGCGATACCGGTTTTTCAGGTATTAAATATCTTCTGGTTTCAGCCGGTAGTTATTATTAAACCCAGTGATGTCTGCTGACTTTATTGCTCTTATTCGGTATTGGCATCGGGATCGATTTCATTGTTCTCGATTCCGGTTCCGGTATGGGTATTGTCTCTGAATTATACCATTCAGTTTTTTAAAGAAAGGATTTCGGAAGGGATTTATTTTTACTCTTATGTTTAAAGGCAGAAAAGTCATACTTGCTCCCATGGCAGGGATCACAGAGACAGTATTTCGATGTATTTGTAAAGAGTTCGGTGCAGATATACTCTTTTCGGAAATGGTGAGTGCCGAGGGACTGCTGCACGGTTCGAAAGCTACTGAGGAGCTCCTGACGTTTGAGCAGAAGGAGCGTCCGATCGGGATTCAGCTTTTCGGGGCAAATCCTGATCACATGGCAAGAGCCGCCGAGATCATTTACAAAAAGGCAAGCCCCGATTTCATAGACATTAACGCCGGATGTCCGGTGGCCAAGGTTGTGAAAAAGAATGGCGGTTCCGGGCTTCTGAAGGATCAGAAGCTGTTTGGGGAAATCGTGCGTTCTGTAGCAGGGGCAGTACCTGTTCCTGTGACTGTCAAGATCCGCTCAGGATGGGAGAGGTATAAGTGGGTTGATGTGGAGTTTGCTGTTACTGCCCAGCAGTGTGGCGCCGCTGCTCTTACCCTTCACCCACGTTCTCAGACCATGGGGTTTTCAGGACATTCTTACTGGGAAAGAATTGCGGAAGTCAAAAAGGTACTCTCGATTCCGGTCATTGGAAACGGGGATATCGTGACTGCATCTGATGCCCTGGAGATGTTCAGGAGTACCGGATGTGATTCGGTTATGATAGGACGGGGGGCATTTGGGAACCCATGGATCTTCTCTCAGGTGAAAAGATCTCCGGAGGGCAGGGAGGAGATGGCAGTTACCCCGGAGATGAAAATCGAAACAGCGCTGAGACATATAGAAAGGTACAAAGAGATATACGGTGAGGCTCGTGCATACCGGGAGATGAAAAAGCACACGGCACGTTATGTAAAGGGTCTTCCGGGAGTCTCTGCAATAAGAGACCGGATCTTCAGAGCCGGATCAACTGATGAACTGATCGCTGTGTTAAGAGAGGCAGAGAGGATTGCGGTGTAGACTTATCCTCCCCACTTTTTTCCGCACTTACGGCATTTGTAAACTACACAACCCATAAATACTATTCTCTCGAAAAAGTTGGGTTTTTCAACGATATCATAACCCCTTGACATGCATCTGGGACATTTGGTTGTGTTGCTCATCGCTTTTTTTGTAGGTCGCTTGGCCTGAGGCATTTAATTCTCCGCAGTTTCATGGGTTAAATAAAAAATTAAACACTAAGAATATAACAGGCAGAAAAGAAAATCAAGGATTGCCATTTTTTACGGGAGAATACGTACTGTCTTTAAGGGTATTGTCCGTTTAAGGAGTGCTCTCGTATTTGCTATAATGTCACTAAGGAGGGTTTAGTATGGACAGACCAGTCAAGGTGGCTGCTGCAGCGATAGAGGATGGGGCAGGGGTGAGGATATGGCGGCTTTTCCCTTCGCCTGAATATGGCAGTTTTGATCCTTTTGTGTTGCTCGATGAGTTTTTCGTGAAAAAGGGAACGGGTTTTCCTGAACATCAGCACAGGGGTTTTGAGGCTGTCACCTATATGATCGATGGAGCGTTCAGGCACAAAGATACTCTGGGAAACGATACAACGGTTTTGGAAGGGGGAGCGCAGAGATTCAGCGCAGGGAAGGGTATTGTGCACTCTGAGATGCCGGGCAGTGATGAGGGTTGTCACGGGTTTCAGCTCTGGATCAATCTCCCTATACACCTTAAAAGGAGCGAACCGGAATATCAGCAGGTCAATCCTGAGCAGATAAAGACAGAAGTGAATGGAAACGTGGAGATACGCACCATTCTTGGCGGTAATTCACCTGTAAAGCATTTCACACCTGCTCAATTTAAAGACTTCAGACTTTCCGGTGCCTCCTCATTGAGTCTTCCGATACCATTCCATAACGGTTTTCTCTATGTTTACAGCGGAGAGGTAGAGACCGAGTATGGACCCCTGATGGCTCATGAAGCACTTTTTTTGAAGAAAACAGGGGTTATTCAGGTGGATGCAAAAGATCCGGTGAGATTTATAATGGTCAGCGGAAATCCTTTGAACCAGCCAATTGTGATAAGAGGAAGTTTCGTAGAGTAAATTCTGCTTTCCTGGAGAAATGACGAATGGGGGAGAGGGTGTATTTTTTAAGTAAATCCTTACCTTTAGGCGTCATGCCTGTGAAAACAGGCATCCAGTCTTGCTTCCCTGGAAAGATATTGACCTGATAGCTGAATTTTCAGCTTCAGGTCTCTTTTCCTCTGCTACCTCGATGTCTTATATACAATATCGATCGCCAGACCTGCTGCCAGCAGCAGTAATCCCTTAGCTGTGTCTCCTTCACCTTCGTCCAGTGAAATCAGGTAGTTGTCTGCGGATGTGAATAGTTCCTTTCCTATCCCTGCCCATTTTTTGGTCACAACACCGATCTGATTTCCATTAGCTCCGATAAACCGGAAATTCCATCCTTTCCAGTCTCCCCTGATTTCCGCTACAAGCCTTTCATTGTTGTCGAATACAAAAAATCCTCCGCCGGGAGAAAAAAGCTTGCTTTTGAAAAAGCCGACCTGGTTGTCTTCACTGTCTGAGATGGTTACTTTTGCTCTGAAGAATTGAAAGCCTTTGTTGATACTGAACAGAAGCTGCTCGTTGTTATCTCTTATCTCCACTTTTGTGGGAAGGAGAATTTTATTTCCCACAAGCCTTAGCACCTTCAACAGGCCCGATATCTTTTCCTGCGCGAATCCGATCAGATCACCGCTGTCTGGATCGAAAATATCGTATCTGTCGGAAAGTTTCAGAAGTCCTACTCTTTCCTTGATCAGAAATCTTCTTCTAGTGAGCATGACAGGTGCCTCCGGTTTAAGAGAAAGTTTTAGAGAACTATTACTCCTATTGTTATTTCCTGATTCTTATTCCCACCTCGAGAAGTTTATCTCTGCTGAGAACCCAGAATACATCATCGAGGATATAGTTAACAAATAAATCCCCGGTAAGGATACGGTTGTGAAATTCGACTGATGTCCCGAATGTTTGCGACCAGTAAGTTCCGTCAGTGGCTCCTCCCAGGAGCGACTGTCCGGTTACCCGGACTGTCATTTTTCTCCAGGTGTATGCAGCGTAGCTTAAATCAAGTGTCAGTTCGCTTGTGCTGGTGACTGTTTTGGCGGAGATGGGCGTGTTTTTATTCTGGCCGCGTTTTCGCAAAAAAAAGCCCCACCTGGCGTTCCAGGAGAAACGGTCAATAAATCTTTCTGCGGAACCGATATCCCCGGGATATTGGAAAGAGGTTGGGGATTGAAGGCCGATAAAAATTTTATTCCAGTAAAGAGAAGGAATTTCACTTCGGTCGATTTGATGGTAACAGGGATGTTCCAGTCCTGCCTGGACAATCAAATTATCAAATCTGTACTCGAACCATGCATTCGCATGATAGGAGGCATCTCTGGGATCAAAGATAATGATTCCATCCTGTTTTCCCATCCCTGTTATCTGACGGTAATCCCATTTGTGAAAAAAGCGGTCGCCTATCGAGAAGAGGGCAAAATCGATATGAAGACTCAATTCAATAAAGTATTTTTCCTCGAATTCAGAATCTTTGTGCAAAAAGAAAGTTTTCAGATGAGAGCCGAGGTGAGTTTCAGGCAGAAAAGAAAATCCGCTTTTTTTTTCTTCTGAGTGGGCAGAGAGAGCAAGAAGCAGGAAAAGGAGAGAGAGCTGAGCTTTCAGTGATCCAGACATTTTTTTTCTCTTTTTAAAGCTAACCATGATTCGGATACAATAAAACAAGAATATCATTTCCTGATCAAAATAATCAAGGTAAGAGAAACATTTTAACAAAATCACAGAATCTCTTCTATAGATAAAAAAGATTATAATGCCCCTTAATTTATGTTAATCAAGTACACTGTAATCATCTTTAATCAGGTTAATCAGTGGTAAAAAAGTTGCTATTGCTCTTTTATCTCTTTGAACTATCTCTTTTAAGAAAGGAAAACCGGTGTTAGTCATTTTAGCATTGATTCCGATTCTTGTTGTTGGTTTTCTGATGCTGGGATTGCTTTGGCCATCGGCCAAGGCTATGCCGGTTGGTTTTTTTCTTACTGTTCTGATAGCTATGCTGGCCTGGGATATGCCTCTGAGATGGGTTACAGCCGCGGCTATCTCCGGAATTATCAACGCCATTGATATTCTGATAATAGTATTCGGGGCTCTTCTCATACTCCAGCTTATGAGACGCAGTGGTGGTATTGACGGGATTTCGGAGTCGATGGCAAGTTTAAGCTCTGATCGTCGCATTCAGGTAATCATAATTGCATGGTTTATGGGGAGTTTTCTTGAGGGGGCAGCGGGGTTTGGGACTCCTGCTGCTATCGGGGCTCCGCTGTTGGTGGGAATGGGTTTCCCGCCGCTTGTAGCGGCTGTTGTCACACTCATTGCAGACAGTGTCCCTGTTGTGTTCGGGGCTGTAGGTGTGCCGATCTGGGGTGGATTTGAGGCTATCAGGACTCTTACTGGATGGCCTGTGAGTGTCAATGGCACAGTTCTGCAGTTCAGCGACTTTATTAATAATATCGGGGCGTTTGCTGGAATTATCAATTTCCTTTCCGGCTCGGTTATACCTCTTTTTATAGTAATGCTCATGGTTAAGATTTCGGGGGGAACTTTCAGACAGGGATTAAAGATCTGGCCTGTTGCTATTGTAGCCGGGTTCCTTTTTACACTTCCCCAGGCTTTAATCGCTTTTTTTATCGGCCCTGAGCTCCCTACGCTATTGGGCTCCCTGATTGGTCTTCTGATTTTTGTGTTTCTGATCAAATTTAAAATCCTTTCTGCTCCGGGACATTGGGATTTTCCTTCCAGAGATAAATGGCCTTCTGACTGGGAGGGGGTGCTGAAAACAAAGGCGGAGGACATGTCTCTGGGGATGAAACGTAAAATTGGCCCGGTAAAAGCCTGGATTCCCTATATCCTGATTGGAGTGCTACTGCTTTTCAGCCGGGTAGAAATCTTCGGGTTAATTCCGGTATTGAAGGCCTGGTCTATAGGCTGGAGTGAGATTTTAGGTACTAGCTTCAGCAGGGCTATCACGCCTCTCTACAATCCGGGTATTTTTCCTTTTCTGCTTGTGGCTCTGTTTATCCCCTGGCTGCATAAACTTAACTGGAAGGCAGCATCGAGGGCCTGGGTGGAAGTGTTGCACATGATAGTGCCGGCATCCATAGCGTTGGTTTTTGCGTTGGGGATGGTTTACATAATGATGAACACCGGCGGGGCATCGGGCAGGGATTCAATGCTCATAGTACTTGCTAAAGCTGCGGCAGCTTACACGGGAAGGATCTGGTATCTGATGGCTCCGTTTGTGGGGGTTCTGGGGGCGTTTGTTTCAGGAAGTGCCACGGTGTCTAACATAATGTTTGGACCTTTCCAGTATGGGACTGCTATTGCGGCATCATTGCCTGTCACACCGGTACTTGCCTTGCAGACAATCGGGGCAGCAGCCGGAAATATGATCTGTATTCATAATGTGGTTGCTGTTCTCACAACCGTGGGGTTGATTGGAAAAGAGGGACTGGTAATAAAAAGAAATCTTCCGGTATGCTTAATTTATGGAATCCTGGCTGGAGTTTTCGGATGGATAGTTCTGTTGCTGTTTTTCCCTTCCATCTATTAAGCAGAGATTCGGCTCTTTTCAATTTTTCCGGTTATTACTATCTTTCAATGTATGAAAGATAGTTCCGGCGATAACTGGGTGGGCAAAAGCAGGGAAAATAACCTCGGCAACAGAATCTTTAATGTGATAATTTCCAGATTCGGCCTTAATCCTGCTTATTTTGTCCTCTTTTTTGCCGCCACCCAGTATACACTTCTTGATAAAAAGTCCAGAAAAGTAATTAAAGAATTCAGGTCAAGATTGGGTTTGAAAACCACAATTCTGGACTATTACCGGCATTTCTACTCTTTTGGCACCTCTCTTATCGATCGTTATGCTTATCTGCTCTCTGAAAAAAGCCTTTTCTCTTATACTTTTTTAAGGGAAGATGTCATAGCTGAGTATGTATCAAGAGGCAAGGGTGTGATTTTGCTTGGTGCTCACATGGGGAACTGGGAGGTTGCGGGAAATCTCCTTAAGGAAAGATTAAATGTGCGGGTAAATCTCCTGATGTATGATATAGAGAGTGAGGAGACGAAGAAAACTTTCAGCAGGGCATTAAATAACAGAGATGTTAATATCATAAATATTACCTTGGATTCACCCGATTCTATGATAGAGATAGTAAATGCATTGCGAAGGGGCGAAATAATCTGCATGCATGGAGACCGGATTATGGGGAATCAGCGGGGGAGGAGGATTGAGTTTCTTGGCAGAGAGGCACTTTTTCCATCGGGTCCCTTTGATATAGCTGCTGTGACTGGTGCTGCGCTTATACCCTTTTATGCTCTCAAAACAAGCTGGAAACACTATACTTTCAGGGCATTTGACCCGGTGGTTATCAGGTATTCTGACAGGGAGGAGAGGCAGAAGCTGATCAGTGCCGCGATGGATGCTTATGTAAAAACTCTTGAGTCGGTTGCGAAAGAGTTTCCCTGCCAGTGGTATAATTTCTATGATTTCTGGCCGGATACCATTAGCGAAGGACAATTACAAGTTGGGCAGGATTGGCTGGCTTCTTAGTCTTTACTGGTGGAAGAAGAAACGAATATTGTATACCGGATTTCCATTTTGTCTTGTCGTGCTGTCGTACTTTTCTGGTAGAAGAAGAGGCGATAATTGTACAATGGATCTTAGTAATGTTCCATTCTTCAGGTCGGGATCGGTATCGGTATCGGAATCGGTATCGAATATTTTTTAATCCAACGTCGAATAATGGAATCAAAATAATAATCCAATCTCCGGCCACTGACAACTAATGACTGGGCACAGGTTTTATTCCGGTTCTTTCAGAAGGGGATGTTTCTTATGAAAAAAACACTGATCTCTCTGTGGGTCGTTTTTACAGTGGTTTTATTTTCTTTGCGGACAATCTCTGCTCAGGAGAGGGGATATGGGGATCCTGATCTTGCTTATCCAGATCTGCCCAACTGGCAGGAGAGGGCGACGATTGTACTTACAAATGCCTGCAGGATGGATCCGGTGGGATACAGGGATGAATACGTTGGTGATTACCAGATTCTGCTGCCGGGTTCTTATCCGGCAGTGCGGCCGCTTTACTGGCAGGTTGATCTGAACAGAGCTGCAAGGGCTCATGCTGGAGATATGTCACAGAACTGTGGTCTGCAGCATAATTCCTGCAATGGAGATAGCTGGTCTGCCCGGATTACATCCTATTATAAAAACAGCCATTCTATTGCAGAGAATATTGCTTCAGGACGGGAGCATCCGCAGGAATCCATGAGGCAGTGGATTATGGATGGCACTCCGCCTGCTGGGGACAAATCCGGTTCTGACGGTCACAGGGTTAATATCATGAACAAAAATTACCGGGAGATGGGAGCGGGTTATGCGTATGGTTCGGTAAGGTATAACCATTTCTGGGTACAGGATTTTGGAGGCGGGAGGCCTGCTGTGAACCATCCTGTTCCGGGTGGTTCCCATATCTTCATAAAAGATTCGATCCGTTTCATGGCCAACTACTACGATTCACTTGACAGGAAACCACAAAAAACGATGGTTGTTGTGGATGGTCAGCAGTGGGAGATGGGGCTTCACCTGGGGACTGCCGGTAAGGGAACCTATGCAAAAACCGCAGTATCGATGAAAGTGTGCCGGAATTACTGTTTCCTGTTTACTGATGCTGACGGGAAGGAGTGGAGATTTCCTGAATATGGAATGCTTGTGACCTATGGAGAGGGTGATTGTAAAACAAGTTATATTCCACCGGAAGATGTGTCAGTGAGGACTCCTCTTAGCGGTTATCGTCTGGTTAATCAAAAGGGTACTGCTATAATGAGAACTGATCTTTCCGGGCGGATAATTCAATCTGGTTCAAATGAAGGCAGGGTTGCAGGTTCGTCAGTAAATATTATGATTACAAATGAGAGAAAGAACTCCCGGCTGATTCTCGATTTGAACAACTGAGATCACACAAATCAGAAAGAGCTTTTCTATCTGGTTCCTCAATCATATTTTCTGCTGTGGCTGAGGTCTGGATCTCCGGCGTAATTCTTGCATTCTTGACAGTTATCCTGTCGGATAACCATTTCAGAATACTGCACAATTGTTCCAGATGATTGCTCCATTTTTGGAAATGCTTAAGAGGCCGGAGTTATTTTATGTGGCTACCGGGTAATGCCCGGGTAGAATCAGGAAACAGGGCAATCTCAATTGACAATAATGAAAAATCGCTCGACAGGATTACAGGACTGAAAAACAGATAGCCCGGTATTTTCATTGATGAAAGTGGAAATTGGCCCCTCGTTTGTCACCTGTCTGGCAGGTATTTTCCGGATTAGAGAGGAAAGGAATGGAAGAGTTTTTCAAGGCGGTTATTTTAGGCATTGTGGAAGGGATCACCGAATTTCTTCCGATCAGCAGCACCGGTCATCTTATACTGATGAATCAGTTTATCGATTTTACCGGTGATTTTGCCAATCTCTTCAGTATTGTCATCCAACTTGGGGCGATACTCTCGGTTGTTGTTTACTTCTGGGACCGTCTCTATCCATTCAGTCGGGAAAAATCAGCTCAGCAAAGAAGGGATGTCTGGAAAATATGGGAGAAGACTGTTCTGGGGGTAATTCCAGCGGTTCTGCTCGGCGGGTTGTTTGCAGATTTTATTGAGAAGAAACTTTTTAATCCCTATATCGTGGCCATAGCTTTGGTTATAGGCGGTGTATTTTTAATAATCCTGGAAAGAAAGGGAAAAAATACCAGATTCGACTCAGTACAGTCTCTTACTGTTGGAGCAGTGATTGGTATCGGTCTTTTTCAGACCCTTGCAATGATACCGGGTACATCCCGTTCGGCGGCAACAATCCTTGGTGCTATGGCACTGGGAGCATCGAGAGCTGTCGCAGCGGAGTTTTCATTTTTCCTGGCCATCCCAACGATGATCGGGGCCTCAGGATATTCTCTTTTGAAATCGGGTTTCAGCCTCTCTTCTCAGCAATGGATGGTGCTTGCAGTTGGATTTGTAGTCGCGTTTCTTGTAGCCTGGGCTGTAATTGCCATTTTTATGAACTATATCCGAAGAAAAGATTTCATGCCTTTTGCTTATTACAGGATAGTACTTGGAGCGGTGGTGCTTCTGTACTTTGCATTAGCTGCCCAATAGTTTAATTTAAGGATATATTTTATTCTGGCACTTCCTTCATCAGGACGAAATTGGTATCGGAATAAGAGACTTTTCTCAGGTTTATTATAAGTAAAACAACTCTTTTTCTATAATCAAGAAAACCTTTAAATCAAGCGAATCAAGGTCAAATATGGCAACAATAGATATCAACTGCGGAGCAAGAGTCTTAAGTGTTGATGATGACCAGAAATTGATCGATGTTCTCAGAGTCCAGGGTATACATCTGCCGTCTGCTTGCGGCAGTATGGGAACCTGCGGATTATGTAAAGTAAAAATACGCGGTGATTCGGGGCCGCTTACTGACGCTGAAATGGCAAAGCTTTCTGATAAGGAGCGTTCCGATGGAATCAGACTGAGTTGCCAGGTTATCACGCATGGAACCTTGAATATCGAGCTTCCTCCTGAATTTTTGACATCCCAGAACTTTCGTTCACTGGTTGAGAGAAAAAGACTTCTCACTCCGGACATTGTAGAACTGAGGCTCAAGCTCCTCTCTCCAGATTCCATTTCATTTCTTCCCGGACAATATATCCTTCTGAAAATGCCTCCCGGGGGTGATTCCAAAACTACTATGCGTCCATTTTCTATTGCCTCTTCAAGCAAAGAAACCTCATTTGTTGAATTGAATATCCGTTTGAATCCAGAGGGAGTATTTACTCCCTGGGTCTTAAACTCTCTTCAGGAGGGGCAGGAAATAGGGTTTAGCGGCCCAAGAGGCAATTTTTATATCCAAAATACGAATAATCCAATGCTTATGATTGCTGGCGGTTCGGGAATGGCGCCTGTGAGATCAATTCTTAAAACAATGGCTGATAATGATATCCAGAGGAAGGTGCTGTTTTTCTTCGGGGCCGTCTCCCAAAAAGATCTTTTTTACATTGATGAAATGGCGGAGCTTAAGAACAGGCTTTCCGATTTCAGATTTATACCAGCTCTCTCAGGTGAACCGCTTCAGAGTGACTGGAACGGGGAGCGCGGTTTGATTACAGATGTGGTAGACAGATCTCTTGATGGTGAGCTGAGCCAGTATGAGGCTTATCTCTGTGGTAAACCTGCTATGATCGAGGGGTGTATCAAGGTTCTGGAGAGCAAAGGAATTGCCCGGGAAAAGACCTATTTCGATCTTTTCAATGCTGCACGTCCATTGTCAAAATAGTACTGTATCTGAATTATCCACGTTTTCTGGGCAGGATGGTTCGATCAATAATGTCTGGTAAATTTACCCTGTACATTTCCAGGTCTGTATCGGAATGGAAATTTGTGTATACGATTTTTAATAACGTACACTTTCTATAGTTCAAATCAGGGTAATCATTCAAACATGCGGATCAAGGACAGCAATGGGAGAAGCCAATTGAATTTTTTACGGTTTCTATATTTCAATTATGCTTCCTGAAGATGAGTTCTCATCGAAAAAATCTTCCTTGAAGTAATGAAAACCTTGTTCATCATTTGAGTAGAACTCTACTGCTTCTTCATTGAAAAATGAGCGCAGTGCAGAATCCTTGCTATCGTTTTCCATAACTTTGTGGCGAAGCTGGGATGTTGTGGTTGGTGCAATAAACGCAATCGCGTACCTTGGCATAGATTTCTCCTCAGAGTGTTAAAAAAAACTGGATTTATCTCTGTTAAAATGATTTCTTTTAAAAATAGGTTTTTGAATGCCGGATATGAAAACAAAAAATAAAGTAAAAAACAGGAGGCAGTAATGCGCGGAATTGCCGCAATGATTTTCCCCTTTGTTTTTCTGTGCGCGGTTTCAAGCTACTCAAATGATTCTGTCCAGAGTGGAATAGAGAAATATCTTCTTTCCAAAAAATATAGCGGTAAAGGTATCGGAGTGGTGATAAAGGATCTCGACAGAGATTCTGTAATGGTGTCGATAAACGGGGATGAGATGTACAATCCAGCATCGGTTTCAAAGCTTTTTACTGGAGCTGCTGCGTTCGATATTCTGGGAATTGAATTCTATTTTAAAACCGAAGTGTATATCGACGGGGTTTTTAACAGAGACAGTGGTATTATAAATGGTAATCTCTACATCCGTGGCGGTGGTGATCCTGGTTTTTCAGCTGAACGTCTCTGGCTCTTTGTTCAGCACCTCTATCATCTTGGTGTAAGGAAGGTAAGCGGGAATCTTGTTCTGGATGATTCCTATTTTGATTCGGTTACAGTGGGGCCTGGTTTTGATGAAGACAGCTCCAGCAGGGCATATCAGCCGCTCATAAGTGCGCTTAGCCCCAGTTTCAGTTCTCTGGCAATTCACCACAGATCCGGTAACGCCGCCGGTTCACCTGTGCATGTGGACGTGTTTCCTAGAATCCAGGGAATAAAAGTGGTTTCCTCAGCAAAAACAGCCGCGATAAAAAACTCCTCACTTGACATCAGGACAGTCCCCGCTGCGGGAGGAACTGACATAATCGTAAACGGAAGCATGAGTCTGAATGACAAGCCGAAGTACACCTACCGGAAGATCTGGCAGACCTGGCAGGCTTTCGGCGGTGCGCTCATGAGTCTTTTCAGTGAACATGGAATCGTTATCAACGGGAAAATGGTAAACGGAAAGGTCCCATCGAATATAGCATCAGCAAAACCTTTCTACGAGTTTACATCTGAGCCTCTTTCTGTATTTGTTAACCACATGTTCAAGTATTCGAGTAATTTCGCCGCAGAGATGGTTCTGAAAACCATAGCCGCTTCGAAAAATGGTCAGGGTTCCTGGGAGAAGGGAACCGAAGAGTTGCTCTCCTGGTGGCAGAGATGCAATCTGCCCGGCAAACTGCTGATTCACAACGGCTCAGGTATGGGTAATCTGAACAGGTTCAGTCCGAATCAGGTGGTGGAACTCTTGTCTTATGTCAATAAACAGAAGGCCTGGTCACCCGAGTATGTCAGTGCTTTAAGCATTGCCGGTGTTGATGGCACGCTTAAGAACAGGTTCAGAAATTCAAAGCTTAAAGGAGTGGTCAGGGCAAAGACAGGGACTCTCAATTCTTATAAGGTCCATACCCTGGCCGGCTACATTTTTCTTTCCGGAAAAACCTACTCCTTTGCCATCATGTGTAACAATATCGGAGAGGGGCAATATGATAACTGGGTGGTACAGGAAGGGATACTGGACAAATTCAGATCTCTGGTTAGTAAAGAACTGTGGGTCGAGTAAATGGCTTAAAAAAACTCCTCCCTGGTCCGGATCCCCGGACCAGGGAGGAGCGATTGGTTTCTTGTGGAGTATTTTTCAGTAAGCTGTTCCGTCTACTAGAATACCTTTCTCAAATTTGGCTTCAGACAATTTTTTTCCTTTATCATTATACATTTTCCTTAGTCCCTCATAGGCTCCATCTTTGTAGAAGCCTTCTTCCTCTTTCTTCCCGTTTTTAAAGTATGTGGTGTAGGGTCCATTGAGGACATTGTTTGCCCAGGTCTGCTCCATCTTCAGCTTCCCGTTTTCGTACCACTCCTGCTCGATACCTGAAGCATCACCATTTGCATAGGTCTTTAGGTGTTTTTTATTGCCGGAAGGAAAGTATTTTATCTCTTCTCCATGCTTTTGTCCATCTTTGTATGTGCATTCTGTTTCTATTTTCCCATCTTTGAAGTAAGTGGTTACTTTCCCTTGAGCTAAACCATTTACATATGTAGCTTCACTCTTCACCTGACCGTTTTCATACCATTCCTTGTCAGGACCGTCCTGCTTGCCGGCCTTGAACCATTTTTCACTGTACTTGCTGCCGTCCTGATTGTAAATAATCTGACAACTGTCCGGCTGGCCAAGCTTGAAGTACTGATCGGATTTCAGTTTACCGTCCTCAAAGAAAAACGCAGTCCTGACAATGTGCTTTCCCTTGTAATACGAAACCTTTTTCTTCGATCCATCCGGATATGCTTGCTCTACAACCTCTTTAACAGCGTCTGATCCTCCGCAACCGATTAATCCAACTGATACAAAGATGCCAATAAATGATCTTATACGCATGGAGAGACTCCTTTTGTAGTGAATAGGTGCGTTAATATTTAATATGTGTTCTGAGAAGGCCCCAGTCAAACAGATGCCAGTTGCAATCTGATTGAACTTTAGCTTTGGCCAATTCCCCTCATGTCTTTTCAGAACCAGTTAAAACATCTTTGCCTTTCATGTTGTAATCTCCCATTTTTCTATACTTGGATTTGCCTGTGTCCGGGTGCGGTTGCCTGGTTTAGCAAGAAATCCTGTGTATTGAAATTCTGGAGCAGAAAATGAGATTCAGACCCTGTATTGACCTGTATCAGGGAAAAGTTAAACAGATTGTGGGCAGTACGCTGAGTGATGATGGCAGAAGTGTGGTTACTAATTTTGAAACTGATATTCCATCATCATATTTTGCCGAAGTCTACAAAAAGGAAAATCTCCCCGGAGGGCATGTGATAATGCTTGGGCCGGGTAATGAGGCCAGTGCACTCAATGCCTTGCGGGCCTATAGAGGGGGATTGCAGATCGGAGGGGGAATTAATCCCCGGAATGCATTTTCTTTTCTGGATGCCGGCGCTTCACATGTCATCGTTACATCCTTTGTTTTCAATGACGGGACTCTGCACTGGGACAGGCTATCCGAAATTTCCAGGCTTGTCGGCAGGAACAGGCTGGTGCTGGATCTTAGCTGCAAGTGGAAAGACGGTTCCTACTATGTGGTTACTGACCGGTGGCAGAAGTATACCCAGGTTACTCTGGGGGAGGAGAATTTTGTAAAGCTTGCCGGGTACTGTGATGAATTTCTGATACACGCAGCCGATGTTGAGGGGAAACGTGCAGGAATCGACCTGCGGCTGATTGAACTCTTGTCAAAGGAATGTCCTGTTACGTCAACCTATGCAGGAGGAATAAACTCTCTTGATGATCTGGAAAAGATCAAGGCGCATGGGAATAGCAGGGTGGATTTTACAATTGGAAGTGCGCTTGACATTTTCGGAGGAAGTCTGAAACTGAAAGAAGTCATACAATGGTGCAGAAATTCTCTCTGAAAATCCTGCTCTTCTTCTTTCTTATGATTCCGGCATGCGGAAGAGGATTTATCCAGCCGGCAAAAGCTTTCTTCAGGATGGATACCGTTACTGAAGTGACTCTGGTTGTGAAAAGAGGCACTGATGTCAACTCCATCTGGAAGTCGATTGATTCACTCTTTGCAGACTGGGAAGTGCGATTTTCTGCTTCAGGGGATTCTTCAGAAGTCCGAATGCTGAATGAGTGCGAATCGGATACCTGTGTTGTGGGAAAACAACTCGGCGAGATTCTCAGAACCGCGCTGAGGTATGGTGATTCACTAAACGGGAGATTTGACATCACTGTGCTTCCTTTGAAGGAACTGTGGGGGGTTGCCGAGGATTCATCTCCTGATTCCACTGTTCCATCACCGGAGCAGGTCGATTCAGTTCTTCGCTATGTTGGTTACAGCAAAATAAAGATGAGAGGGGATACTGTTATCTTCCTGTCGCCGGGAATAAGGGTTGATGCAGGGGGGATAGCGAAGGGGTTTGTGCTGCGGGAGGCAGCGGAGCTTTTGGACCGTAGAGGAATTTCCGGTTACCTCGTAGCAGCAGGTGGTGATATTCTGGCAAGGGGGAAAAAAGCTGATGGAAGTGCCTGGGTAGTGGGGATAAGGGATCCTGAGGACAGAGATGAAATCCTGGGGACAGTTGAGCTTGACAGTGGTTCCATAGTTACCAGCGGTGATTATGAACGTTTTCGGATTGTAAATGGGAAAAGGTACCATCATATATTCAACCCAGCGACTGGTTACAGTTGCAGCAGAAACCGCAGCTTGACTGTCAGGGGGAGCGACCCGGTGGAGATCGATATCTTGAGTACCGGCCTTTTCTGTATGGACCCTGAGGAGATAATCAGCTATTTTGATGCCCGTTCCAGACTCGAAGGGGTTGTTGTGGATTCCTCCGGTAAGATATTTGTAAGTCGCGGATGGAAAGAGGAACTGAAGCTGTGGGATAGCTTAAGTGTTGTAGTAAATATTTCCCGCTGATTATCTGCTGTTCAGAAACTCATGGATCTCGACAAGGACTGGAACCTGTTTCTTGAATTCTGAAAGTAAAAGACTGTTAGGACCGTCACAGAGTGCTTTGTCCGGGTCCGGGTGCACCTCAAAAAACAACCCGTCAACACCAGATGCCAGAGCAGCTTTCGCGAGGGGGATAACCAGGTCACGATTTCCAAGAGAGCATCCTTTCCCTGCACCAGGCATCTGTACACTGTGGGTTGCATCAAAAATCACAGGTGCGCCAAACGATTTCAAGACCGGTATTCCAGCATAATCAACAACTAACCGGTTATAACCAAAGAATGTCCCCCGTTCCGTTATCCAGGTGTTTTTCCCTGCTTTTGCCAGCGCATGCTGCATCTCCTCCGGTGACATGAACTGACCCTTCTTTATGTTGACTGTTTTTCCTGTCAGGCCGGCAGTGTGAAGCAAATCAGTCTGTCTGCAAAGAAACGCAGGGATCTGAAGCACATCGACCACTTTCGCGGCTTCCTTTACCTGTGATGGCTCATGGATGTCGGTGAGCAAAGCAAGCCCGGTTTTCTCTCTGACCTGTTCCAGAACACGCAAGCCCTCCTGCGGCCCTGGTCCCCTGAAGGAGTCTCGGGAGGTGCGGTTAGCCTTATCGTAAGAAGCTTTGAAAATGATATCGACCCCGTATTTCCGGGAGAGCGCAGCGAGGTTCGATGCGATTTTCAGACAAAGCTCTTTACTTTCGATTACGCAGGGGCCTGCTATGAAAAAGAGCCTCTTGTGTCCCTTCTTCTGAAATCTGAAAACAGATGCTTCGTTTTTCATGGCTCCCCTTCTGAATTTTTAATTGACTCCAATTTAAGGTTCAACTTATATTAATCGGCTGTGTCCATGGATAAAATAGCATTTCTCCAGACTAATAGCAGCGCATTTAATAAACAATTAATAAACGGAGGACTTTATGGCCATTAAAGTTGGTATTAACGGCTTCGGAAGAATCGGCAGGATGGTGTTTCAGGCTATCTGTGATCAGGGACTTCTGGGCAAAGAGATCGATGTGGTTGCAGTTGTCGATATTTCCACTGATGCTGATTATTTTGCCTATCAGATGAAATACGATTCAGTTCATGGACATTTCAAGCACACTGTCTCAACAGAAAAAAGCGATCCGTCCAAAGAAGAAGCAGACATCATCGTGGTAAATGGCCACAAGGTAAAATGTGTCATGGCCACCAGAAATCCTGCTGAACTTCCCTGGAAGAGCCTGGGAGTTGATTACGTTATCGAATCAACTGGTCTGTTTACTGATTCCGAAAAAGCAAAAGGCCACCTGGAAGCCGGTGCAAAAAAAGTCATCATCTCTGCTCCCGGTAAAGGCAGTGTGAAGACAATAGTGATGGGTGTGAACCAGGATGAATACGATCCTGCTAATCATCACATCGTCTCTAATGCATCATGCACCACTAACTGTCTGGCTCCAGTGGTTCATGTACTTCTCAAGGAAGGTTTCGGGATTGAGACTGGTCTGATGACCACTATTCATGCTTACACTGCCACTCAGAAAACCGTTGATGGTCCGTCAAAGAAAGACTGGAGAGGCGGCCGTGCTGCAGCACAGAACATCATCCCCTCAACAACCGGTGCCGCAAAGGCAGTGGGTGAAGTGCTTCCTTCAACAAAAGGCAAGCTCACAGGTATGTCTTTCCGTGTTCCCACACCTGATGTGTCTGTTGTTGATCTTACTTTCCGTACAACTAAAGACACTTCCATTGAAGAGATCGATGCCAAGCTGAAAGAAGCTTCCAAGACATATCTCAAGGGTATCCTGGGTTACACAGATGAAGAGCTGGTATCAACCGATTTTATCCATGACAGCCGCTCTTCTATCTATGATTCTCTTGCCACACTCCAGAACAACCTCAAAGGCGAGAAACGTTTCTTCAAGGTTGTTTCCTGGTATGACAATGAGTGGGGATACTCAAACAGAGTCGTTGATCTTGTTCGTTTCATGGCTTCAAAGTAAGCCGGAGACTTTCTGATGAAAAAAGAAAAGGGCGGAGTGATCCGCCCTTTTTTATTGGGTGCGCCCGGCAGGGAGCAGACAAACTTCCGGAATTATTCTTCATCCAGGCTTTTAAGAAAATCAGCTCTTCGTTTTCTGGAAATAAATACAAATGAAACCACTCCAGTACCGGCAATAAGGCTGATCAGGATAAATACCAGGCCTGCTTTTGATTTGCCTTTTTCAGAAACTGCGCTCGTATCCGTGGTTTTTCCGGCTTCTTCTGAGGCTTTGTCTGTAACAGTTTGTTGATTGACAGAGTCACTGGCTATGGTTGCGGAAGCAGATGGGCTTTCCGGTATATAGCGCACTGTAATATTGCTTACGCCTGGTATGGTAAGCGGAACCTCTTTATAGGTATAATCGTTTTTCCATTTGTGTGAAAACAAACCCAGTTTTCTCAACCGGATGAAAAAAGGGTAGTAAACCGAGTTGGAAAATTCGTAAAAACTGTCCCACAGGTCTATCTTGGCCATGACGGCTCCGATGAATTTTCCCTTTATTAACAGGGGTTTACTCCAGATAAGGTAATATCTGGCCCTGTCATTATCTTTCTGAATGGAATAGTAGCTTTCGCTGCTGGTTTTAACCGCCTTAAACCACTTTTCATTTTCCGCATTGCTGTTTGGGCGATCGACATTTTTTCCTCTGATTGCCTCAGAGATGATTATTCCTCTGGAGTTTGTCCGAACCAGTGAAAGATAGAACTGATTTCTCTTCATAGTTCTGACAAAGAGCTTTTCCGCAGGGCTCAGTTTGGTGCTTTTAAGTGCCGGGGACTCGCAGAGCTGCTGGAAATTTTCGTCCATCTTTGCAAAAAAAGAATTGATAGAATCCTGGACAGTGATTTTATCTGCAAAAGATGTGGTATTTACGGTAAGAATGGCTAAGCAGATTAGAAATGATGAGAGATGGTTAGTGTGTGACATTACACCTCCAGACTGTTGTGGGAAAAACCCGGATGCTTACATATAATCTATATAAAAACTCTCCTGTTTTGAAAAAATTCTGTTTACATGCATTTGTGATTGCTGAACCGGAATTATTATTGTAACACTAAAAGTAATAGTGAGCCAGGGGAAAATGCTCTTCATCCTGTAGCGCAGATAAATATTGAATCACGCTTTACCTTTATAAGTGATATGAGTGATACTCATAAATAAAGTTCCAGCCCCCCAATACTGGTTAAGCAGGAGGAAGAATATGGTTCCAGGAATAGCATTAACTGTTGTCATGCATTTGTTCATTTTTTTTGAGTATCTCTGCCAATCCAAGACCTTTACACAAGATGCCTGTCTTGTCGGAAATTCAGGTCAGGGATTCATCTGAATGGGCAATAGAGGTTTACCTGGAAATGGTATATCTTTTATCTGAAGGTTGCAGCCCTTCCCCATGCACTATCGATCTGTTTTCTTTAAAGACAAGCCGGTACAATGATACATTGGGGATTGATGTACCTGTGAACTGGGGTTATACGGTTATTCGACCGGAAAATCTTACCGGACCGTCACCAGAGCAGAAAGTATTGATCAAACAGGGTACTGGAAACGTCCTCTGCAGCGTGCTGTTTTTGTGATTCTTGTACCTGTCTCTATGCAACTGCAGCATTTATCCTATCCTGCCGACACTGTTTTTGCTAAGGATAAGTATATGGTTTACCGGGTATTCTGTACTGATCTGATGCCTGACAGAGATCTTATATTTTCCTGGAATTAAAATGCGGTGCTTAAATTGGAGGCTACGGAGAAAATTGTGAACAGCAGTGCACCCGATCCGGGAGAGCAAAAGTGTTCAGGCTCTTCTTTTTTCCATTATTGAAGTCCCACCTGTTTTTTATTTATCTTCTCACGTTCAACTTATATCTGCACACTCTATCGATTCAGGAGGAAAATTATGGGAATATCCAAAAAGACTGTCAGAGATATCGACCTTAGTGGCAAACGCGTTTTAATGAGGGTTGATTTTAATGTTCCGCTCAAGGATGGAGTGATTCAGGATGATACCAGGATTGTGGCTTCGCTGCCCACTATTAAATATGTACTTGAGAAGGGTGCCAAATCTCTGGTTCTGATGTCCCACCTGGGAGATCCTAAAAAGGACACCCGGAAAGCCAGGGAAAAGGCAGAAAAGGCCGGAAAGCCTTTTGATGAGAAATCATATATAGAAGGAAAGCATAAGATGGCACCAGTCGCAGCTCACCTCTCAAAACTGCTGGGAAAAGAGGTAAAGCTGGCTCCCGGATGTATAGATGAGGAAACCGGGAAAATGGTGAAAACTCTTGAAAACGGGGAGGTGCTGCTGCTTGAGAACACCCGTTTCAATAAAGAAGAAAAATCAAAGGATGCCGCCGAGAGGGAAAAGATGGCAAAAGTGCTGGCAACCTACGGTGATGTATATGTAAATGATGCATTCGGGACCGCACATCGCGCCCATGCATCGACTGAAACAACTGCTCACTATCTTCCTGCAGTTGCTGGATTTCTGATGGAAAAAGAGCTGGAGTTTCTGGAGGAAAAAATCGTCAGGAATCCTCAGAAACCATTTGCATCTGTGATCGGGGGCGCAAAAGTCTCCTCAAAAATTGCGGTTCTGGAAAGTCTGCTTTCCAAAGTCGACAGCATTATCATCGGCGGAGGGATGGCATATACATTCCTGAAATCCAAAGGCATTTCTGTGGGCAATTCCCTTATTGAGGAAGATATGCTGGAGACAGCAGGTAATATCCTCAGTAAGGCTAAATCAGCCGGTGTTGAGGTATACCTGCCGGTGGATCACATTGTCACACGGGAATTTTCTGCAGATGCGGAATCTAAGGAAACTCCTGAGGCGATAGAGGCCGGATGGATGGGGATGGATATAGGTCCAAAGACAATTGAGAATTTTAAAAAGGCTCTCAGCGGTGCCAAAACAGTATTCTGGAACGGGCCTATGGGTGTTTTTGAGTTCCCCAGATTTGCGGCAGGGACTCAGGCTATCGCTCAGACGCTGGCTGAATTGAGTGGCGCAGTGACTGTTATCGGTGGTGGTGATTCTGTTTCTGCTGTAAAGAAGGCGGGTGTTGCTGATCGCATGTCCCATATTTCCACAGGTGGTGGTGCCTCACTGGAGTTAGTGGAAGGAAAAGTCCTTCCCGGTATCAAGGCTCTCAATGACAAATAATTATGTACGGGCGTGCGGGCGAAAAACCGCCTGAACGCCCATTTCAAAGATTGTGTTGAAAATTTAATAGCACTTAACTATTTTACATGACCATTGTAAAAGAAGCTATTGAGGAGAAATAATGGCCCGTAAGAAATTTATCGCTGGAAACTGGAAAATGAACACCACTCTTGAGGAAGCGAAAGCTTTGGCCAGGGGTGTGGTAGAGGCTGTGGGAAAGATCAGTGATGTCGATATAGCAGTTTGTCCTCCTTATACAAACCTTTCCGCAGTGTACGAGATCATCAAAGATTCAAATGTGAAACTGGGTGCCCAGGATGTGCATTGGGAAGCAAAAGGTGCCTTCACCGGAAAGGTGAGCTGTGCAATGCTTAAGAGTGTGGGAGTAACCTACATTATTATCGGGCATTCAGAGCAGAGGCAGTATTTTGGTGAGACCGATGCAAATGTGAATAAGAAAGTCAAGGCTGTGCTGGGATCAGGGCTTCTTCCCATAATCTGTGTGGGTGAAACACTCGAAGAACGCAAGAGCGGAAAGATGGATGCAGTTATTGAACGTCAGGTCAGAGGAGCTTTCGAGGGACTTTCCACAGAAGACGCATTGAAGTGCACAATTGCTTATGAACCTGTGTGGGCAATAGGGACCGGAGAAACAGCCACACCTGAGCAGGCAAATGATGCACATGTTTTTATCCGCGGAATAATTTCTAAAATGTTTAGTGACGAAACCGCAGGGGCAATCCGAATTCAGTACGGTGGCAGCATGAAACCCGATAACGCCAAAGATCTTCTCAGCAGAAACGATGTTGATGGGGGCTTGATCGGGGGAGCATCGCTGAAGGCCGCAGATTTTGCCGGCATTGTTAAACCTGTGTAATATCACACTCATCAAAGGTAAAGTATGTTATTTGGTATTCTGATAGTGATTTTTGTTTTAGTATGTATTTTACTTTGCTTACTCATCCTTATTCAGTCCGATAAAGGTGGCGGTATTTCAGGAGCTATCGGCGGAGGACTGGGGGGAGCAAACAGCCTTTTAGGAACACAGGATACGGCTAATATTCTGACCAGAGGCACAGCTATTTTCGGGTCGGCTTTCCTTATCCTGTGCATAGTGATGTCGTTTGTTGTGGGTAAACAGAATGTAACGGGCCAGAAGTCAATTCTTCAGGAACGCGCTCAGAAACAGCAGTCTTACTCTCCTTCTTCTGTGCTTGAAGGAAAAGGTCTGCCTTTACAGCAGGGTACCGAGCAGACTGCACCGGCGGGCAGTGGTGAAGCATCGGAACTGCCGATCGTTCCCCCGGCAGAACAGAAGTAAGATCTTTATATAAGCGGTCGTGGTGGAACTGGTAGACACGCTACTTTGAGGGGGTAGTGGGCGTCAGCCTGTGTCGGTTCGAGTCCGACCGACCGCATTTTCCTTTTCTGATTCCGGGAATTTCTCTTCTTTTCCCTTCCCGTAAGAACCCTGCCTTTTTCTAAACACTTACTGAATACAGTATCAAGTCATTCTGGTGCACACCGGAAATGATCAAAGTATCTTGCAGGAATTTGATATAGTGAATAATCTCGAAAGATTCAAAAATATCACTCCCGGTGAGCTTCCGGCTAGAATTGCTTCTTTAAGTGAACCCGCATTCCGGGCCAGGCAGATCTTCAAATGGGTTTACCAGAAGCGGGTGGAGAGTTTTGACTCCATGAATAACATGCCGAAGGCGCTCCGCGAGAGGCTTTCCGGCATTTTTACAATTCAGAAGCTGAAACCGCTTGTGATAAAAGAATCACGGCGCGGTGACGCTGTGAAATTCGGTTTTTCACTTGTGGAATCACCTCATCTGGCCGAGAGTGTACTGCTCTATGATGATGACAGGAGAACAGCCTGTCTTTCCAGTCAACTGGGGTGTGGCCTGGGATGTGTTTTCTGTCAGACAGGAAAAATGGGTTTCATCCGGAATCTTACCCAGGAGGAGATAATAGGGCAGTTGATCGGGATTAACGATTATTTAGCTTCAAAATCAGACAAACCGGTCACTAATATAGTGTTCATGGGCATGGGTGAGGCGCTTTCCAATTTCCAGAATTTCCGCACCAGCCTCGAGATCATAATGCATGAGGATGCTTTCAATATCGGGGGCAGAAGAATAACTGTATCAACTGCAGGGGTGATCCCGTCAATTGAAAAGCTCATGAGAGAGAATCTGAATGTCGGGTTGGCGATCTCACTTAACTCTTTCAATAATGAACAGCGCAGCAGGCTTATGCCAATTAACAAGAAGTATCCGATAGAATCGCTGGTCTCCATTGCTAAGGCATACTACAATAAAACCGGCAGAAGAGTTACGTTTGAATACGTTCTGATCGAAGGAGAAACCGATACTCAGGTTGCTGTAGATAGACTTCAGAAGCTTCTTGGGGGATTTCCCTGTAAAATCAACCTGATTCCTCTGAATCCCTCCGGGGATCTTCTTCTTGAGAAAACATCTGAAAAGAGTGTCGAGAGGTTTTCGGATGAACTGCACAGGAGAGGTTTATCCGCGACAATCAGAAAGAGCAGGGGGGCGGATATTCAGGGTGCGTGTGGTCAACTGGCTGGAAGAAGACTTGAGGTCAGTTCTGATCAGGAACAAGAGATTTCCACAGCGCGATGAACTCGTACTCGAGGACATCGGCGAATGCAACCCAGTCTCCGATCTGCTGCATGGCCAGGAGTGTCTGCAGAGAGTAAGTGATTTTTGACAATCCCTCGGATGAAACTTTACCGCCGGAGAGTTCTGTCTGCAGCAGGATAAGTGCCCTGTTAAGGTCTGATGCTGCTTTACCGTAGTCTCCTGTACGGGCGGCAGCGATGACATCATGAAGTATGTTCTCTGGTTTTTGTCTTCCTTGTCCCATCATTTTGATCCTGTTATTTTCATTCCTTTATTATAAAATAAATGCTTGCGTAAAGAAAAGTGTCTTATGTCCGAACTTGTACACTTTAAGTGTTCAAATTCTATGAAGGGTTTGGGATGATAATATGGATAGTATGAACCTGAAAATATTCAAGGCTCAGTCGGGAATGCTTTCAGCAAAGCTGGTAAAACAGGACGGTGCGACAATTCACCTGCACTCTCTTGTCAAACCTGAAGAGGAGTGGAAATATTTTGATGGCCTTCAGGTCTGGGGAGACAGATTAGTCCTGCTCGGGACAGGCCTGGGATATCACCTTCCCGGAATTGTAAAGAAAATTCCCCATGGCTGCAGGGTGATGCTCATCGACTATTACGAAGAACTCCTTAAAAACTGCAAAAAAGAGTTTTTTTCGGAAATCCAGACAGTTGAGATCTCATCTGTAACTCCTGACAAGGAGCACCTGATCAGTTCATTTCTGCAGGGTGGATGCTGTCTACAGTTCATCAGGCATCCTGCTTCAGTTTTCGCCAGGAGAGAATTTTATAACCAGCTTACTAGCCTTTTTTTTCCTGAAGGTGAAGGATCTAAAAGCGGCAGCGCACTTGTGCTTCACGGAAAGTTTTTTCTTCAGGAGGAGCTCTGTAGAGCATTGTCCTCTATTGGAATGAGAGCGGTTCCCTTTGAATATGGAAAAGCCGGCTCTGCCCTCAGTTATGAATCGAGACTTCAGTGCCTGATTCAGTCGGAAAAGCCTGATGTGATTATCTCTGTAAACATGCTGGGTTTTGATGGGAACGGGATGCTTCCTGAGCTGGCAACCAGGAGTGGAATCCCGATTGTAGTGTGGTTTGTTGATGATCCTCATCCGATACTGCTCCATCAGCGTCAATTTATAAATAAGAATATGGCTGCGTTCTGCTGGGAACGGGCTTATCTTCCTTTTCTCAAATCATCCGGTTTTGGATCCGTAAAATACCTCCCGCTGGCTGCTGATCCGGAGATGTTTCCATTTACAGAAGGAAAGTCTTCCCTGTGCAGGCTGGGTTTTGTGGGAAGTTCAATGGGAAGGAAATTTCTCTCCGGAATTGCAGGTAAATTTCTGTATAAGGATGATATGGAACCTTTTGTTTACACCTGTGCACAGAAGCTTCTGTGCTCGCCCGCCCGGATCGATTCCATAATGGAATCCGTATGCAGGGAAACCGGCTGTGTTTTGCCTTTTACAGATGAGCGAAATATGGTGTGGCTGCGGTCGTATATTATCCATACCGCGAGTATGATGCGCAGGAAACAGATTGTGGATGCTCTGATCCCTTGTGGCCTGCAGACATTTGGAGATCCTGAGGGATGGAGGGAGCTCTGCGGTGGAGAGCTTATCACAAATCCGGATATAGACTACCGAACAGGTCTGGCCGATATTTACAGACGAATTGATGTGAATGTAAATATTACCAGTTGTCAGATGCCATCAGGAGTGAACCAGCGGGTTTTTGATATACCACTCTGTGGAGGTTTTGTGATAAGTGATCCTCAGGAGGATCTGGGAGAATTGTTTGCAGACGATGAGGTGGTTACCTATTCATCTGTCGAACACTTAAAAGAACTTGTTACCCGCTATACTGCAAATGAGAAAGAGCGGCTTGTGATTTCAGAGCGTGCAATGAAGAGAATTAAGGGTGAGCACACATATTATCACAGGGTAAAAAAAATTCTAAGTGAATTGGGCTGTTAAAAAAAGACTAAAGCCTGATTTGCGTCTTGTCGATATTTGTTAATGAGAACTTCGGAGAGGGGGAAAAAAAGAGACAGGAAAGAAGTTCTTTGCTCAGTTCTTTATAGTTTGGCACGGATGCCAAATATTCACCACCGATGATGCCTTTTCACGCAGGGGTGTCATTGTAAAACAAGGAGGTTTCCAATGCGTATCAATCATAACGTCCCAGCAATTGTCACCCAGAGTGCCCTTTTCAGAGTAAACCGGGATCTTTCCAAAAGCCTGGAGAAGATGTCTACGGGTCTGCGGATCAATCGCGCTTCTGATGATGCGGCTGGTCTGGGAGTCTCTGAAAATTTGAGGACACAGGTCAGAGGTACTGATCAGGCCATAAGAAATGCCCAGGATGGAATAGCGGCGGTAAGCATCGCTGAAGGAGCGGCAAATGAGATATCCGAGATTCTTCAGCGTATGCGTGAACTGGCGATCCAGTCTGCAAACGATACACTCACTTCAGTTGAACGCGGGTACACTAATGCCGAGTACCGTCAGTTGATTACTGAAATCGACCGCATAGCAGAGGTTACCAACTATAACGGAATGAAGCTGATCTCCTCAACAGGTTCATCATCTAATGAAAGGTTTGGAATTGGTGGAGTAGGAGGTGATGAGGGTTCCGCGCTGTGGATCGACGCCAATTCATCATATGGTGTGGACAGCATCACTGTTACAATTGACACTCTCACCAGTGACCAGTTGGGAACAGAAGGAAATACTATTACATCAACATACCTTACTTCCCAGCCTGCAGCCGCCACAGCGATTTCTGTTCTGGATGTAGCAATAGACAGTGTTAACACCATGCGTTCCAACATGGGTGCCTTTATCAACCGTATGGAGCATGCTATAAATAACCTCCTGGTTTCAAACTCCAACCAGCAGTCTGCAGAATCAACAATCAGAGATGTGGATTTCGCACAGGAAACCACAAGATTCACAAGAAACCAGATTCTGACCCAGTCTGCAACGGCTATGTTGTCTCAGGCAAATATGATTCCTCAAAGTACACTTCAGTTACTTGGTGCCTGAGGACAACATTTACTGAAATTGCCGGGGGAGCGGTGGAAACCGCTCCCTTTTTTTTAATTTCTGTTTTTTTTTGCCCCAAATCCCTCTTTATGTTCCATTATTCCTTATTCTTTTTTCCTTATTTTCAGATAGAGAATGGTATGTACAAGTATTATTTTGGTATTAGGGAGAGAGTATATTTTCCTCTGTGTAAATTTTTTGCAATCAGGTTGCAGTTGGTTATCAGATGGGTGAAAGGTCAAATTTATGCGGTTGAACCGGATATTTTCGACGTTCTTGGTCTGGTTTGCATTCGCAAATCTTTCCGCACAAGAACCTGCTCCTGAGCCTGAAGTTAAAATGCCGGAAAAGGTTGTTTTCCTTCTGGGCAGGGCAATTGATGCATCTTTGAATTCCGAAGACAAGTGGATGGCAGCGGTTATAGAAGCTGTGATGGAGTTTAAGCTTGCTGCATTTGAAAACGTGACACTTGTCAGCCCAGATCTGGTTCGCAAGCATGTCCCCGATCACTCAAATCTCTCCAAAGTACCCGACGATACCGATTATCTCAATGCTGCAAAAACACTGAAGGCTGATTTTGTTGGTATTCAGAGATTTGAAATCTCTGCTAGGGACAAGAGTGTCTTCTATTACATGGAGGTTCACTCTGTTCAGACTAAAAAAATCTATACCACAATAGAGCGAAACTTCAAATTAAACAGAATCGGGGCAGAACTCGATGAAATTCTTCTTTCTCTGATCAAGGAACTGAAGCAGACGGTTCCACGTGACCTGACCCGCTTTGTCAAACTTCCTGCGGTCGGAGAAGACTACAAGGTTTTAAAGCAATTAGGCGATTGTATTATTTCTGAGAGGTTCAGCAAAGGAACTGATTCGACCAAAGTGGCCGATGAGTACAGAAGAATCTGCGAGAAAAACAGAAGCGTGATAGTGGGTTACCACAGGGCGGGTATCTTCTTTGAGGCGGTGGGCAGAAACAGTGATGCTGCAGAGGCGCTTAATTTCATCTTCATGTCCCTTCCGGAATACCTCCCCGTTTATACCCCGCTGGCCCGGAATTTCCGTAAAGCCAGAAGGTTTGAAGATGCTGTGCGGATCGCCATGCTGGGGGAACAGCGTGGTTTGAACAAAGGCGAACTCCTTTCAGAGAAAGCTCTGGCATACGAGGGATTGGGAAAGAAGGATGAAGCCGAAGGAGTATATAAAAAGATTATTGCCAATGATCCGGATGATCCCTTTGCCCTGCTTTTTTATGCACGCAGAAGCAATGATGAAGGGAACGGGAAACAGGGGCTTGAGTACTCCGAACGATTGATAAAGGCGGGTAATGAGCTTGGGAGAGCCTACATAGAGCATGGCCGCAGTCTTATGCTTCTTAAAAAAAGCGAGGAGGCGATCAAGGCATTCACAGATGCTAAAACTCATCTTAAGGGAGATCCGGAGCCAAGTATTTATCTGGGCGACCTTTTCGTATCATCGGGCAAGTACTCCAGGGCACTTCAGCATTACGAGGAGGTGCTGAAAAAAACGCCTGATAATGTGGATCTATTTATGAAAGCTGCTTCCGCGGCTGAGAAATCAGGCGATACTAAAAAGGCTCTCTCAATTCTTAAGCAGATTGAACCCCGCTTCTCAAACCACGGAGGACTTCAGAGGGAATTGGGTGTGCTATCACTTGCCAATGGTGATTCTGCCAGAGCTAAAGTGCATCTGGAGGCGAGTGTCAGGGCTTCCACTGAAGATCATCGGGTGTTGATGGGGTTGGGCTGGATCTATCTGGGAACAGGTGAACTGGATAAATCATTTGCGATGTTTTCACGCGCTTTGCCTCAGGTAAAGGATAAAAGCAAGTGCAAGCTGGGGCTCTCAATGATTTACATCAAGCGTGGCGAGACCAGTTCAGCTCTTTCTCTTCTGCAGGAAGTTTCTCCGGAAGACCTGAGTGTGCCTGGTTTAAACAGGCTGCTTGGTGATGCCTTCCAGAAGAAGGGCGACAAAAAACAGGCTCTGACCTATTTCAAAAAAGAGCGTACAATCAACAAGACAGCCGACACAAGCCTTCAGTCCTCGATCGCCTCTCTGGCATACGAGGTCTCCACTGCGACAGAGGCCAGGACTGAATACCAGGAACTTGTCAAAAGGGGAGCCGGAGGTGCACATGCTCTATACAGGTTGACAATCATCTCCCTGCGGCTCAAGGACAAAGCTGGAGCTCAGTCTTATTATGCCAAAGCCCGGAAAGCGGGTGAAACAGATGCCGAGACCTATTTCCAGATTGGAAAAGAGTACGCCGTTATTGGGGCGCAACAGGACGCTGTCTCTGCCTATGAGGCATGCGTAAAGAAAGACCCGTCCAGGGAAGATGCATGGATGGAACTGGCTGGAGTGCTGGAGAAATCGGGAAAAGACAGTGCTGCTGCAGAGGCATTGATGAGGCTTTTTGCCATAAATAATGAAAAATACAAGAGTAAACTTGCCGAAGCCGGAAAACTCTTCCTGAAAAGCGGAAATAAAGCCAAAGCTAAAAGTGTCTTTACTACATTTCTTGATAGAAAATATGTTGACAGCAACATCAATCTCCAACTGGCGTATCTGGAATTTGATGATAAAAATTACAAGGCTGTAATCAACCATCTTCAAGGCTTTCCCCCGTCAAAGATAAATGAGCGGGAGGCCTGGATGTTGGCTACTGCTTACTGCAACACCGATCAGCATGCCAAAGCGGAAACTCATCTGACCTTTTTGCTTAGTAAGAATCCCCGCAACCTGGAAGCGATCGAACTCGCTGCCAGTGTTTATGAGAAATCAAACAAGGTTACAAATGCCATCAGCATGTACAAAAAGTATCTGGCTCTGGCTGGAAACCACAAGGAATACTCTTTCCGTCTTGCGGAACTCTACGAGAAGCAGAACATGAAAAAGGAGGCCGCGGCCCAGTATGAGATTAATATCAAAGCATTCAAGGATGATCCCCGGAGTTTCCAGCGTTTAGGTCGGCTTTACTGTTCGATGCAGCAATGGAAGAATGCAATAAGAGTGCTGGAGAGGGCTTTGCGGTTCAGTGATGTTCCTAATGATCTGCAGGGTTTGCTTGCCAGGGCACAAATAAAAACAGGCGATAAAAGTGCCGCTGTAGAAAATTACCGCCTGTATCTCGAGAAGGCGGGAAGGGATTCTGCTGCCTGGTATGAGCTTGGAAACCTTTACTTTGAGCAGAAGAAGTATGCTGAAGCGGCGAAAACTCTCGAGAAAGCATCTACAATGATGGGCAGCAATTTCGATCTCTTCAAGAAAATCGGAATAGCATATGTAAGAGCCTCAAATCTCTCAAGTGCCGTGAATCCTCTGGCCAAAGCCCTTGAGATCAACAACAAGGACATTGAAATCATAGATATGCTTGCCAGATGTTACAGGGAAACCAAAAACAGCAAGCAGTTGACAGACCTTCTTATCAAATGGGCTCAGCTTGACAGTAAAAATGTCCAGATACGTATGGAACTGGCTGATCTGCTCCTTGCTGCTTCGAAAGCAGCCGATGCCGCAAAGGTGCTTGAGGAAGCATCTTTGCTGAAGAAATGCGATACCGATCTGCATATAAAACTTGCCCAGATCTATGAGAAGCTTGGTAATAACGAAAAGTGGCTTTCACAGTTAAAATCTGCAGCTACCTGTTCTCCGAAAAATGCGGACCTGCAGTTTCAGATTGCCCGTTACTATTACCAGTTGAAGGATTTTGCAAAAGCAGAGGGTTATCTTCGTAAAGCTGTCAGTCTTCAGTCTGGTCACATAGAGGCCAACTACATGCTTGGCACCTGCCTTTCCATGCAGAGTCAATACAAGAAAGCGATCAACTATTTTCACCGGGCTGTCAGCGGAGAACCTTCAAACAACAATTATCGGATCAATTTGACTGAGGCCTATTACTGGGTCGGTGCTTTTGAAAACGCACTAAAGACCATTCGTCCGGTTGTGAAGGGGGATAAGGCCCCGCCGGCTGCACTTAGATGGGCCGGGTTGCTTTACAGGGCAACAGGTAATAACGACACTGCAAAGCAGATTCTGGAAAATGCAATCTTGGTCGACAAATCCTGTAGTGATTGTTATGTGGCTTTGGGAGATATTTATTTCGAGGAGATGGACTACCGCAATGCCTCAAAGCATCTCCAGATCGTGGTAAACACCATGGAGTACGATGAAGTAAATTCGGTTAAACTGGCTCAGTCATATTACAAACTTGGTAAAATAGACCAGGCCAGAGATATTTACCAAACGATCACAGTCAAGAGTCCGCGTAATGGGGAAGCTCTGTACCGGCTCTGTAATATTCATCTTAAGAACAATAATATCCCTGAAGCTAAGGCGATACTGGCCAGAAACACAAGTAATAAGACCGGGTGGTACTATCTTGCCAGCGGAGAGATAGCTGAGGCCGAGAAAAACCTCAAACAGGCGATGGCTGATTTTGCCAAGGCGTTGAAGATGATTCCCAATGTGTCGGAAGTTCAGTATGCAGCCGGAAGAATAAGCCTGGCAAGGCGTAAGTATTCAAATGCTATCACGTATTTCGGAATGGCTATGGCTGGTGATCCTGACAATGTCCAGTTGATCCTGGATCTGGGGAAAGCCTATGAGGGATCTCAGGACTATCCTACAGCCATGGATCTTTACCAGGAAGTTTTGCGCCGGCAGCCGGATCATCCGGATGTTCACTACTGCATCGCCCGTATCACAAGCAAAAGCAAAGATCATGCAAAAGCTATAGAAACTATCAAGGAAGGTATCCGGCAGAACAAGAAAAATGTAATGCTTTACATGGCTTTAGGGCATGAGTACAGGATGATGAAGAAACAAGATGATGCTTTAGAGGCTTATCTGAGGGCTGTGAAGATTGATAAAATACAGGCTCTGGAGGCTTTCAGGCATATCGGAACTATATATTATATTAAAAAAGACGAAAAAAAAGCAAAAAAGTTCTTTGAGATGTATATTAATGAAGGTGGACAGAATGCAAAAGTGAAAGCAATCCTTAAGAGATTGTAGCACCGTTTCAAAGGGAAAATATGGGTCAAGGCATAAAATTCTGCAATTTAAACGCTTTTTTTGCCCGCAGAAGGGGGGGGTTATGAAACGCTTTACCCTGTTTTTCTTCCCAATTCTTCTTATGATGTCGTCCGCTCTTTCCCAGCAGTACCCTGACACTCTGTGGATTCAGGTGACTTTCTACGATTTTCATGCGGACGGAACTAATCCCGAATTCGAGCCTAATCACAATGGAGGCCTTAAACAGGGGATGGTGGCCGATACACTCTCGGCTGACCGTAAACCGGTTCTGGGTCCAAAACCATTCTTTAACTATTATGTCGACAAATGGTTCCGCCCATGGACTCCGGGTGATTCTACTGTCCCGGTCTACACAGACAGAAATGGTACTTTGGGGAGTATAACAACACTCGACCATGATACAGCTTTTAAAAACATCGTTATCGTGGACTCCCTTCCTTTTATTCATGCTGGCGATGGTGTATACGAGTTTGAACGGAGTGGAAGAAACGGTACTCCGGAGTTTTTCTGGATCGATGGCAAGGGCTTTGGTGATGAACCCTCCAGATATCGCCACAACTTCTCCTTCACCATGGAACTTCATACGACTTTTACCTACAAGAAGGGACTGACGTTTAACTTCCTTGGTGATGATGATGTCTGGGCATTTATCAACGGAAAACTGGCCATGGATCTTGGCGGGATACATGGTTCACAAGCCGGTACTATTAATCTGGATAGTATCGCCGCTGAGTATGGCCTTGTTGAAGGCGTAAAGTTCCCCTTTGATTTCTTCTATGCAGAGCGTCATACAACCAACAGCACAATCAGAGTATCGACAAACCTTTTTACTCCTCCTGCCATACTGAGGCTTTATTCCAAGCCGGGAGCACCGGATGTCAATGGGAATATACCTATGGGGGGGGGCGATACAATCCGTGTCGGGGAATTATTCAATGTTTATGCACATGTTTTTGACAGTAGTGTCTGGAAACCGGAGTGGGATAGTCTTGTTACATGGGAGTTAACCGGTGCAGATGGAAATGTCACTTTAATTTCCCAGACTGATGGTATTGCACAGCTTCTTCCCACCAAAGCGTTTGGCACGGTGACCCTTACGGCGCGTTTTGTTAATCCCAACGATCCTACTCAGGCTCCGGCAATTGCTTCAGTGAGGCTTTACATCGGCCCCGGGAAACCGCATCATATAACAATCCAGCAGACCCCCGATATTATCCAGACGACAGACAGCAGTCTTGATTCACTGCTGATCCCTGAGAATGTAAACAGTGCAACTTTATATGCTGTTGTACGGGACAGTCTGGGTAATTTTATCCGCTTTGCGGATAATGCCCAGTGGCAGAGTACAAATCCGCAGGTGGCAACTGTAACTCCGGAGGGGAACAAATACCAGGCGGTCGTGGGAAAGGTAAACGGCGGATTGACCCAGATCAGAGTCACTGAATCGAATCTGATACCGGCGGTTGTTAATGTGATGGTCAGGACAACTCAGATCGAGCTGAGTTCGGCTGTGACAAGGGATAATAATGGAAACGGCTATCTTGATAGAATCGATCTGACATTTGACGCCTCGGTTGTAATCACAGATGATATGATTCCTCTTTTCCGGATTGTAAATGGAGGGGTAGTATTCACTATTGACAGTATCAGGGCCTCAGGCGGGAACACTTTCAGTGTGTATTTAAAAGAGAAAACTGGTGGTGAATTTCAGACTGGCTGGACACCACGTCTTTCCATCCAGGGTGGAACTGACCTGGTAGCGGTACACGATTATGTCTGTACGGATGGAGCCGGTCCAGTTGTAAGCAGGGCTCTTTACTATCCCGGTGCTCTGAGAAGCCAGCAGAGTACATCCGGAACACCCGATACCATAAAAGCAACCATCAGTGAGCTTGTAAACTGGCCTCCCAATCCTGATCCTAACGCTCTATTTTCTTATCACCGGGGTGGAACCCGTGTTTCAGACGCCTTCTCTTCGATTTCTATTCTGGATGACAGTACTGCACTGCTGGTTGTTTCCGATAAAATAAGTGTCGAGACCGACAGAGACAGTATCCAACTGGCATCATCGGGAAATGTAAAAGATAAGGCATCAAACAGTCCGCCGGCTAATGGACGTAAAGCTCCAGTGGAGTGGGGTGCTGTGAGTATAAATTATATTCCCAGCAATAATCCTTTTATACCGCAGAAGACAAAGATTTCTACTGCAGTTCAGAATTATTATGCTCCTGTGATTCAGAAGCAGGTCGCTGTTGAATTTGCCAATAAGGAATACGGGACTGTAATAGGAATTCAGGTCAAGGGTAAACCGTTGCAGGAGATTCCTGGCCCTGTTGACAGCACTTTTGGGAAAGCGGTTGTTTATGATGCTGTCGGGAACATCGTGAGGTCAAATCTGTACGTGTTCAAGGCTGCCGGGAATGATTACGGAATTTACTGGGACGGGACCAATGACAACGGTCGGCTTGTCGGAAGAGGGATTTACCTTGTAAGAGTGGTAACCACAGACGTCGCCAGAAAGACCAGAATTGGCAATATTAAAGTTGCAATACAGAGATAAACATCGGTTCTTTTCTAATACAAAAACGGAGAGAGGCGGGAGATGTTAATTAGAAGGACTAATTACTGGGTAATACTACCTTTTCTTTTCCTGCTGACCAGCCTGCAAACTGTGCGGGCGGATGGTCTGGCAGGTGAATACCTTCTTACTCAGCGTTGGCGTGACATGATAGCTCATCATTCGCCGCTGACCAATGCGGCCCTGATGACAGAAGAAAATTACGTCTCCATAAGGGTAGCCTTTGCTCCTATACTGTCTGGAGAGTTCAAACATGTGGAAGTTGGTGTTGTTGTTCCTATCGGGCTTTATCAGTCGGTGGGGGTAACGGTACTGGGATCCCCGGAGGGTACAGTGACGCAGGGTCGGGATACAGAGTCAGGTCAGATTGTCCCGGGAGAGTCCTCTTTATCTAACCTGAATGCATTTGTCATGTTTTCCTATGCGTGGCATTTCTGGGATAAACTCTCAGCCGGTATTAATTTTAACTTAGCTTATTCCAGTAATTTCGGTGACTCCAGGAGAGGTACAGGAATTGATATCGGGATTACCTACCGTCTGCTTCGCCATGCTTTACTCGGGGATCATGTGCTTGGGCTTTCAACCATAAACCTTATTGCTCCCACTATGGGAAAATCCTATATGCCGGATTTTAAAAGTACCGGCCAATATTCAAGAGATATCAAGTTGTCATGGATTGCCAACTACTGGGAAAGAAGGCTTGAGAGCGCGCTTGATATCGATATTAAAGATTTCTGGGCTGCCAAGGATGAATTCAGGCTCAGTGATGGAGGAGTGAGCCTGGCAAAAAAGATCGAATGGGACATCAATCTGAAACTGGGTGCATGGCTTCTGCGCATGTTCAAACTCTACCTTCAGTTCGGTTTTGATGAGGATGCTATTGATTACTGGGGAATGGCATTTGGAATCAATCTTCCCTCTGTCAATTCAGGCCGCGACCTGGAGCTTCTTTACCAGTACAATATCATGACAGAGGCACAGAATGATGCTACGGGTCATACTATTTACGGCCGGATGGATTTCGGGAAGCACAGGGAAGAGGCTTTTGCCAGAAGGATGGCTCGTCTTGCAAGCCTGTCTCCAAACGAACTCTACAACAGGGCCCGTCGTCTGTATTCCGAAAAGAAATACTGGGATGCCTTCTTCGTTTTCAGCCGTATCCTCGTTGAATTCCCCGATTTCTTCAAGAACGACTGGGTGCAGTACTATCGCGCCAGTTGTCAGGAAGAGCTGGACATGAGAGAGATGGCAGTAAAGAACTACGAGAACACCAGGAAGGAGTTTCCGCTCAGTACTGCTGTTCCTCATGCTGATCTGGGTCTGATGAGAGTTTTCTACCGAAACGGCGATTTTTCAAATGTGACAAATCAGTTCATTGAATTGAGTAAACCCAATGTTCCCGATTCGCTCCGTTTTCATGGCGCTTATCTGATGGGGCAGACCCATCTGCAGACAAACGACCTGCAGAAAGCAATTCAGGTCCTCTCTATCGTTCCTGAGGAACATCCTGACTACATCTTCGCTCAGCACGCAATTGCCATCGCACGGGCCCGTCTGGATTCAGATATGAGCGAGATTGTAATGGCTCTGGAGAATTGTGTCGGGGCCAAAGCTGAGACACCTGCACAGAAGGAAGTCGTTAACAGATCTTATCTCTTCCTGGGATATATCTTCTATGAAGAGAACACTCTGTCCAAAGCAGTTGTGGCTCTTAGAATGGTTCCTACCACCAGTTACTACGCTGAGGATGCATTACTTGGGCAGGGGTGGACAGCGCTTAAAGCCAGACAGTGGACCGACTGTATCTCTACAGGACAGTTGCTCAGCAAAACATCCCAGAAGGGTATTCTGCAGTGTGAAGGTATGCTGATTCAGGCTTATGGCCATCTCCTGCAGAAACAGTATGCGCAATCACTCGCGCTTCTGAAAACAGCTTCGGAGAAGATAAGAACTTTTTCTACACCAAGTGAGGATTCTCTTAACTACTCACGGATGCAGTATGAAAGCAATCGTATGTCTCACAATTTCATGGCTGATAAAGTCGATAACATCTCTATGGTGGGACAGACTGCCACCATGGGTACTCAGGCAGACAGCCTCCGCAGCGAGCAGGATAAATATATTGCTAAATTCAACGAATACTTCACATTCTCACGCGAATTTGGCCGTGCAGCTTTCTTTGCCCGGTCGATCGATGCTGTACGGGATGATATCGATTACGCCCTGGCAACGGTACAGAAGATCGTTGGCCAGTCCGGTATAGAAAAAGTACAGCAGCAGATGGAGGAGGAGCAGAAGCAGATCGATGCTGAGATCGAGAAGCTGAAGAGAGAGATGGAAAAACTGCAGAATCAGGAATAACCTGTTGAATCGGTACTGAGAGTTATTCGCCGCCATACTATCAGTATAGCGGCGAATTCTTTTTAAGTCCCCTTTGAGTACAAACAATCCATAAATCAGAGTTTATCCGAAGTTAAGAGGAAGAGAAGTGAGGAGGGATATGGATTTTATCGAACTGATAAAGAAGAGATACTCTGTGCGCGGCTTTCAGGAAAGGCCTGTAAGTGATGAACTGGTGTTGAAGGTGCTGGAAGCGGCAAGATGGGCTCCATCGGCCTGCAACAATCAGCCCTGGAATTTTATAGTGATTCGTAGCACGGAGTTTAAACTGAGACTTGAGGCGGTTTACAACAGACCATGGTTTCTGGCTGCGCCGGTTATAATTGCAGCATGTTGTGACAGAAACATATCCTGGAAGAGAACCGATGGGAAGGAATATGGAGATGTTGATATTGCCATAGCATTGGATCATCTGACCCTTGCTGCCGCGGAAATGGGTCTGGGTACATGCTGGGTAGGTGCTTTCAATTATCCGGAGGCATGCAGGGTGTTGAGGCTTCCTGATAATGTTGAGCCCGTGGCTTTTACTCCTCTGGGATATCCATCCATCGAGCGATCCACTAAAAAGCGAAAAGAACTGGACCAGATAGTGCATTGGGAGCATTTCGGCGGCAGCAGGGAAGATTTGAAGTAGATGCCTTTACAGTCCACGCGTTTACAGATACTCTATGAGGACAGTCATCTTATTGCCTTGAACAAGGAGCCCGGGACGATTGTCATTCCCGGAAGAGGAGTCAGTGATTCAGACACTCTGGTAAGGAGGCTGGAGGATTACTGTGGGGGAAAGATATTTGTTGTGCACAGGCTGGATCGAGAAACCAGCGGGGTAGTTCTTTTTGCCAGGGATGCATCGACTCATCGGGAACTGAATCTTCAGTTTGAAAAAAGAGAGATCAACAAGGTTTATCTGGCTGTTGCAGAAGGGATGATGGATGGTGAGGGGGTGATCGATAAGCCGCTGTATCAGTTCGGATCGGGACGGATGGGGGTGGATTCAAGGGGGAAAGAATCTCTAACCTGCTACAGAGTACTTTGCAATCTGCGTAATTCAACACTTCTTGAGGTCAGGCCGCAAACCGGCAGAAAGCATCAGATAAGAGTTCATCTCTACTCCATAGGACATCCGGTTCTTGGGGACAGGCTCTATGGCTATTGTCGTCCAGTAGGAGGAATTACCAGGCTGATGCTCCATGCCTATCGGATTACCTTTACTCTCTCAGGAAACCGCAGGACAATAGAAGCTCCCCCTGATCAGGAGTGGGAGAGGATTATTAGCCAGCTTGGCTGAAAGTAGTGACAACTTACAGGAAAAATCTTATTTTTCCGATTCTTGTGTTTAAAGCACAGCAATATTCTTTAACTGGTTTTAAAGGGTGAATATGAGTGTGAAAAAGGTTCCATTTACTGCGGAACAGATAAAAAAAATTATTGAAAAGTATCCGACTCCTTTTCATATATATGATGAGCGTGGGATTAAAGAGAGTCTCAGGACACTTATTGATGCATTCAGTTGGTCTGAGGGTTTCAGGGAGTTTTTCGCGGTCAAAGCCGCGCCTAATCCTTATCTGCTCAAGATTATCAAGAAGGGAGGAGGTGGAGCGGACTGCAGTTCTCTGCCTGAGCTTATTCTGGCACAGAAAGCCGGAATTACCGGTGAGGAAGTGATATTTTCTTCCAATGACACACCGGCGCAGGAATTTAAAAAGGCCCGCGAGATGGGGGCTATAATCAATCTGGATGATATAACTCATATTCCGTTTCTGGAGAAGTATGCAGGGATTCCTGAACTGATCTGTCTGCGATACAATCCCGGGCCCTCAAGAACCGGCAATTCCATCATCGGTAATCCCAGTGAGGCGAAATACGGTTTTACCCGTGAGCAGCTTCATCAGGGGTATCGGCTGCTTAAGGAGAAGGGGGTGCGTCGTTTTGGACTTCATACGATGGTGGCTTCAAACGAGCTTAATCCCCAGTATTTTGTGGACACTGCGGTGATGCTCTTCGAGCTTGCGGTTGAAATTTACAATGCGGAAGGTATAAGATTTGAGTTTGTCAATATGGGCGGAGGAGTGGGAATCCCTTACCGTCCTGATCAGAAGCCGGTTGATCTGAAGGTGGTCTCTGACGGGGTAAAGGAAGCCTACGAGCGCATAATCGCCGGTTCCGGTTTACATCCTTTAAAACTGCAGATGGAGTGCGGAAGGGTGATTACCGGACCTCATGGGTACCTCGTGTCAAGAGTTCTTCATATCAAGAAGACCTATAAAACCTATGCCGGCCTTGACTCGTGTATGGCAAACCTTATGCGTCCTGCACTCTATGGTGCATATCATCATATCACTGTAATAGGTAAAGAGAATCTGGATGCCGCATGCAAATACGATGTGACCGGGTCTCTGTGTGAAAACAACGACAAATTCGCTATTGACCGTATGCTGCCGTCGCTGGACCCGGGTGATCTGGTTGTCATACACGACACCGGCGCGCATGGTCATTCGATGGGATTCAACTATAACGGGAAGCTTCGCTCTGCGGAACTGCTGCTCCGGGAGAACGGAGAGGTGGTTCAGATCAGGCGGGCAGAGACAGTCGATGATTATTTCGCGACTCTTGACCTGGCGGGACTTCCGGAATTTCAAGCCACATAAAGGGACTCATAATGTCAAATGAACTGCTGCTAAGGTATGGCGCCAACCCTCATCAGGCATCAGCCCGGATTTTTTCGGGCAGAGGAAATCTTCCGCTCAAAGTGCTTAACGGAAGCCCCGGATATATAAATCTGCTGGATGCGTTAAACTCATGGCAGCTTGTAGCAGAGCTGCGCAAAGCTACCGGGCTGTCTGCGGCTGCTTCTTTCAAGCATGTCAGTCCGGCCGGTGCAGCTATTGGACTGCCATTGACAAAAGAACTCAAGAAAGCCTTTTTTGTGGAGGATATGGAACTCTCTTCCCTCGCTTCGGCTTACGCCAGGGCAAGAGGCGCGGACAGGGTATCGAGCTTCGGGGATTTTGCCGCGCTGAGCGATCCTGTTGATCTGGCTACCGCACGGCTCCTTAGATGTGAAGTATCTGACGGTGTGATTGCTCCCGGGTATGAACCCGGAGTTATTGACATCCTTAAAGAAAAGAAAAAAGGCGCTTATGTGGTTCTGGAGATAGATCCCTCATATCAGCCGCCGGAGATGGAAACCAGAGAGGTTTTCGGAATAAGCTTTGAACAGAAACGCAACACAATAGAGATTACCGGTAATTCTCTTCAGAACATGGTAACAGAGAACAAGGAACTGCCTGAGGATGCAAAGCGGGATCTTATACTGGCACAGATCACGCTTAAATACACCCAGTCTAATTCAGTCTGTTTCGCTTATGGGGGGCAGGCTATAGGAATAGGAGCCGGGCAACAGTCAAGAATTCACTGCACAAGACTTGCCGCATCCAAAGCGGACCGCTGGTTCCTGAGACAGCATCCTATTGTGCTTGCACTCAAGTTCAAAGAGAAGATTGGCAGACCGGAGAGGGATAATGCCATAGATCAGTTTTTGGAGGAGAATCTTACCCCGGCTGAACAGTATACATGGCAGAATAATTTCGAAGTGCCGGCGAATCGGATGTCAAGTGAGGAGAAAAGAGAGTGGCTCAATCTGATGAACGGAATATCGCTTGCATCTGATGCGTTTTTTCCGTTCAGGGATTCTATTGACAGAGCACAGCAGAGCGGCGTGAAATATGTTGTTCAGCCCGGAGGCTCTAAAAGGGATGACATTGTGATAGAGGCCTGTAATGAGTACGGGATGGTAATGGCGTTCAGTAATATCAGACTCTTTCATCACTGATCCATCCGGGACTTTTTCTTTGATATTGAAACTTTACACCTGAATTCCGGTCAGGATTTATTGTAAACTGGAATTTTACGGATCTGGTTAATGGAGGCTTATGGCTGATAAAAAAGTTCAGAATGCGATTTCTCCCACAAGGGAGCAGGATTATCCTGAGTGGTACCAGCAGGTAATACGTGCGGCGGATCTGGCGGAAAATTCCCCTGTGAGGGGCTGTATGGTTATAAAACCCTGGGGTTACAGTATCTGGGAGAATATTCAAAATGTCCTGGATGCCAAGTTCAAGGAAACCGGGCATAAAAATGCCTATTTTCCCCTGTTTATACCCAAGAGTTTTCTTGAAAAAGAGGCACAACACGTTGAGGGTTTTGCCAAAGAGTGTGCGGTTGTGACTCATCACCGCCTCGAGGCTGGTCCTGAGGGCAAGCTTATTCCTGCTGGAGAGCTGGAAGAGCCTCTGATTGTCCGTCCCACATCCGAGACTATCATTGGTGAGATGTTCGCCAAATGGGTACAATCCTATCGTGACCTGCCCCTGCTGATAAATCAGTGGGCAAATGTGGTCAGGTGGGAGATGCGTACAAGACTTTTTCTGAGGACTGCCGAGTTTTTATGGCAGGAGGGGCATACGGCTCACTCTACATCGCAGGAAGCGGTGGAGGAGACCATGAGAATGCTTGATATATACGCGGATTTCGCAGAAAACTATATGGCTATGCCTGTGATCAAAGGAGAAAAAACAGAGGGAGAGCGTTTCCCAGGTGCTGTTTCTACCTACTGTATCGAGGCAATGATGCAGGACAGGAAAGCGCTTCAGGCTGGGACATCCCATTTCCTGGGGCAGAATTTCTCCAAAGCATCGGATATAAAGTTCCTTGATTCCACCGGTAAAGAGGAGTATGCCTGGACCACATCGTGGGGAGTCTCCACACGGTTGATCGGGGGACTTATAATGACCCATGGTGACGATGATGGTCTGATTGTTCCTCCAAAGCTGGCACCATCTCATTTGGTAATTCTTCCAATGATACATGATGAATCTACCGCAGGAAATGTGATAGAATATTGTGAGAGTCTGGCAGCGGAACTGCGCGATGTTCTGTTTGACGGACGCAGGATCGTGGTGGAAGTAGATAAACGGGAAGGCAGGGGAGGAGAGAAAGTCTGGTCATGGATAAAGAAAGGTATTCCGCTTTATCTTGAAATCGGACCCAGAGATATCGCATCCGATTCGGTTTTTGTGGGAAGGCGTGATAAGAGCCGGAAAGAGAGATATTCTCAGAAACGCAGTGAATTTGTTGCAGGGATTTCATCTCTTCTTCAGGAAATACAGGACAATCTTTTTCAGAGGGCAAGGGCTTACCGGGACAGCCACATCAGGCGGATCGACAGCAGGGATGAGTTTTACGAGTTCTTTACACCTGCAAATCCGGAGAAGCCGGAGATCCATGGCGGATTCGCATTCAGTCACTGGAATGGTTCTGAAGAGGTGGAGCAGAAGGTTAAAAACGATCTTAACGTGACAATAAGGTGCATTCCACTGGATTCTCCAAAAGAGGAGGGAAGGTGTGTGATTAGCGGAGAACCATCTTCCAGGAGAGTCATTTTTGCAAAAGCTTACTGAGATTTGCCGTATCTGTTTCAGAAGCAGATTTTCAGACCGTATTGCCGTTCTGCTTGCTGCGGTTATTCTTGTCAATTCAGGTGCATCGGGCAGTGAACCAGACAAAAGAGGGGTTGTAGCCGCCTCCATAAGTATTCCTGTAGCTGCAGCAGGAACTGCTGTGGCTACTTTTTTTATTGTACGCGGCATAAAAAGGGATCGTCAGCACGGGGATTCAGTAATCGCGGCAGTGAGCTCGATTATCGACAGCTCACGCATTCTCTTTGCAGAGGATAAATATGACCAGTGTGCGTCCAGGCTGAAAAGCGCCCTGCCGTTGTGGGATCAATACAGCCACTACTGTCATAAAAGAAAGAGATCCTCACAGTGTACAAGTATAGATTCAATAAATGAGTCAATTTCCAGGTGCGAGTTTCTTCACAGTATAAGATCTGAGACTTTTCTGCTGGATTCATTAACAGGACTGCTGCCTTCAGGGCCTGACGAACTTGCGGAAGCCGATCGTCACAGGGTAATCGCTTTGACCGGCCGGTGCAGGCAGAGAATCGACAGCATGATGCAGCGTTATCCCGACCGTGTGACCGACTTGGAACACGGGTTTCAGCGTGCTGTCCTGGGCCTCGACAGGGTGGACAGTCTCTTCAAGGTCATTTATGACCAGCAGAGGGATGATTTCAACTATAAGAACAAGTTCTATTACAACAGAGCAGTTGAGTCCGGGGATTCGATGGCGCTCAGGAATTTCCTTACGGATTGTGATTACTATCAGATTGAAAAACAATGGTGCGGCAGGGTACGTCTGGCACTGAATCCTGCCTGTGCGGATGTGGATGACCAGGTGGAAACAGCGCCTCCATCCCAGCCGGTTAAGAAAAAACTTACTGCTGTGGACTCGATGAAGATCCGGTATGCGGAGATTATGAGCTCTGCAAGGATAGATCTGCTTGAGGATTATCTTAAAAGGTATTCAGGGAAGAGATTCAGGAAAAAGGATTCCAGAGTTGACAGTGTCAAGGCAGTGCTGGACTCACTTAACAGGATTGTGAAAGCTGAGGAGCAGTTCAACAAAGATCATCCTTTATTCGTAAATGCTGATCAGGCTGATCTGGCCATCAATGTTCTGGGGCTTTCCGAAAACGTGGAGAGGCTTTTCAGTGAGATTCTGGAGCAGAAGAAGCCGGAACTTTTGAATGTAAACGGTATGCGTTTTCCGGCCGTGATCAAAATAGATTACTCTGCTACTCCTCCTATACTGTTTGTAAATGCATTCCTGAACAGCAGGAGGGATGTGGAAAGGACATCCGGAGATGAGGAGGTCCTGTTTTCACTTCCCGGGGTTTCACAGTTGATGGGTCTGCTTAACTCTGTAAAACTGGGAGTGATCTCTGAGATGGAGAAAAGGGGTATCACTGATATGGCCCAGATGAAAAGAATCAGAACTGCAGCTTATGTGGTTCGTCTGAACCGGAGCGCATCGGATTGTATCACTTTCTATGCAAAAGAGAATCCGAATGCTGGAACGGGAGGTTCGTCTTTCCTTTATTACGACTTTTTCGATATTTCATTTCAATCCAGCCGCAATATTCGTTTAAGTGGTGACACATCGCATACCATACAACTGGTTAAAGATAAAACAGACAGCCTGAAGTACCGGCTCTGCACAGATTTTTTTCAGTGAGAGCACCACCTTCACTTTTTAAACGCTTTACATATGCTTGCTCTCTGTCCCGGGCAACATAAAGACAGGACTCCCCGTAATTTTTTCAGATACCTCAAATGTGCAATTGAGATTGCGCTGACAGATTAAACGGAATGGCAGTACTGCATAAGGAGTGCGCATTATGGAAACTGCAGACAAGATTATACTTGTGACAGGTGCTACCGGAAAACAGGGGGGAGCCGTGGTAAAGCATCTTCTGGCTGATGGATGGAAGGTGCGGGCATTGACCAGACATCCTGATCATGCTGAGGCGCGTGCGCTCGAGAATTCCGGGGTAGAGGTGGTTAAGGGTGACTTCGATGTGCCATCAACACTCGATGAAGCTCTGAAGGGGGTTTATGGTGTATTCAGCGTGCAGCAGCCGCTTGACAACGGGGTGGATCGGGAGATAAAGGAAGGGAAAGCCCTGGCAGATGCCGCAAAGAGTGCTGGAGTAAAGCACTTTGTGTACAGCAGTTATGGGGCAGCTGATCTGCAGCCGGGTGTTCCTTTTATTGACAGTAAATGGGAGATAGAGGAGCATATTCGAAAACTTGGATTGAACTATACAATTTTCAGACCGGTTTTCTTTATGGATAATCTGCTTGAGCCTGAGATCAGGGATTCAGTGTACAATGGAGTGCTTCCAATGGCACTTGACTCTGAGATGCCCCTGCAGCTTATCTGTGTCGATGATATCGGGGCATTAGTGGCGCTTGCTTTTAAGGATCCCGATAAATTTATGGGAGAAGCGCTGGAGATTGCTGGTGATGAGATCACCGGTAACCAGATGGCTGAAATCCTGAGCAGAAGCACAGGCAGGAAAGTGGAGTTTCAGCAGACAGATATTGACAAAGTCAGAGAGCAGGGTGCTGATTTCGCCATGCTTTTTGACTGGCTCAATATTCAGGGATTTTCAGCGGATATTGCTCAATGTCGTAAACTGTATCCGGGCCTGAAGACTTTTGAGACATGGGTATCGGAGACGGGATGGCACAAAGCAGCGGCGTGATCGTCGGTCGGCGGCATCAATGCCGCCTCTAGCCAAATAAAGCCCGGTGAACCGGGCTATTCCATCCCGGTTCACCGGGGTTCTCTTTCGTTGTGGTGGCATTTATGCCGCCGCCGCAATCTACACGGCATTTATGTCGCCAATATATTTATTTTAATTATTTCCTGCTGGACCTTTGTTTCGCAGTACCGATACTGACCCCTTTTCCCGATTTGGAGTTATTGATGAATTTTTCAGCTCCGGTTTTGCCTTTAATCATCGTAGCAGCTTTTTCCTTCTCTTTTTCTCAGGACAGCCTTGAACTGAAAAGAGATTCTCTTCCCGCAGCAGCAGAAAGTCAGCAGAAAAGTGCTATTCCCGGTGTTGTGACTTCTGTCAGCGGGTTCCAGAGTTCCATTGATAAAGCGGAAAAAGAAAAGAACAGGAGGGAACTCTTATCTATAAATTTATTCCGGATCAGGGATAATCTGGTTCACAAACTCAATGAGAGTATTGACAATTCAAAAAGAGAGATTACCTCACTTTCGAATAGTTTCGCAGAGTTTAAAGTGAGGCTTGGTGATGATGATTACCGGGAAAGGTTTTTTTCTCTGCTTATAATGGTGGCAATTTGCATAGGAGCTGCTGTAGCATGCGGCATCCTGCTGTGGAAAACCGGAAGATTTCTCAAGACTCTGTCGGGTAAAGAGCCTGGAAATTCCGGACGGCTTGCCGGGCGGGTTACGTATTTTTCAGCAGGGTATCATTCCCGTTTTCTCTGGCTGTGGGCGTATTGTGTTTACTGGTGATTCCCTGGGGTGAGCCGGTATCATCACTGCTGATGAAATTTGCAGCGGCTGCAGCCATTTACGGTTTATCGGTTGCACTGATCCAGTTACTCTTATCTCCCCGTTTTCCCCGGTTCCGGGTTATCCCTTGGAGTGACTCCACCAGTACGGTCTTTACAGGAGGAGCTGTCTTTTCCCTGCGCTATTCTCTTTTTGTCTATATCGCATATAATCTATTTCTGATACTTCAATGGAAGACTCTCTCTTCCGTACTTTTCAATCTCTATTTGATTACAATAACAATCCTGATCCCGGCATTTATATACAAATTCAGAAAAGCCTGTTCATCATCTGTAGTAGATTATGCCCTCAGGCATGGTTTTCTCTCTTCCAAAACCGGTTCAACTGTGAAGTTTATTCTCTCCAGGTTCTACCTAGTCCTGTTTTTACTCATGGCAGCACTCAGTACAGCCTCAATATTTAACAAGCAAAAACTCTATTCATATCTTCTTCAGTCAACAGTAAAAACACTGATTCTGTTTTCAGGGATAGCAGTTTCGCTGTTTATCTGGAATTTTATTTACAGGAGAATCACCTCATTTATCTCAGGCAATCCTTACCTGGGTATTTATGATGTCCGTGCCAGACAGATTCTTGGGAAGGGAGGGCACTGCCTGATTCTGCTGTCGGGTTTGTTTGGCCTTGTCAATATCTGGGGAACAGACTTCATGTACATCTTTAAAACCGATCTCCCCTTTTGGCGAACAGCAATTCACATCATTACTATCATTGCCATTGCCTTCGCAGCGGTTCAGGTGCTTAACATCATAATAATGAAGTTTCAGAAAGAGGCTGCGACAAGGATGATTTCATCGGATAAAAGCAGCCCTATGGAGGTAGAGAAGCGGGTTTCTACTTTGGGCAGTATTTTCAAGAGAATCGTTCTGATATCTGCTCTGTTGATAGCAGCGATGATGATAATAGATGAACTGGGTTTTGACATAAAAGCGCTTCTGACCGGACTTGGCGTAGTAGGTGTGGCTATTGGTTTCGGGGCACAGAATCTGGTGCGTGATGTGATAAGCGGACTGTTTGTCATCTTTGAGAACCGCATAAGGGTGGGAGATGTAGCCATCATTAACGGCACGGCGGGGCTTGTGGAACAGGTCAATCTCCGCACATCGGTACTTAGAAGCTTTGATGGTACGGTGCATGTATTCCCCAATGGTTCTATCACGAGTCTTTCCAATATGACACACAAATTTTCATATTATGTTTTCAATATCAGAGTTGCTCTTAAGGAGGATATCGACAGGGTGGTCTCTGTGCTTCAGGAGGTCGGAAGAGAGGCGATGGAAAATAAAATCTGTAAAGAGGGAATTCTTGAGCCTCTGGAGATCCTGGGGTTGGACTCGTTTGCGGATTCAGCGGTGATAATAAAAGCGCGTGTAAAGACTCTCCCCATAAAGCAGTGGGTGGTAGGGAGGGAGATGAACCGTCTTATAAAGAAGCGATTTGACGAGAAGGGAATCGAGATCCCGGTTCCGCATACAAGTGTTTACTTTGGTGAGGCCAGCAAGCCGGTTTCACTGAAGTTTGATGGCTACTCTGTAAGCAGAGAGGAGATAAGGGCGATATTGCGGGAAGTGCTGGCAGAGCAGGAGGAGAATAAGGCAAAAGGAGAGGAAGAAAGAGATTACAGGGAAGGGGTAAAATCATGAACGAAGGCATATCTGGTATGTCTGTGGTTCTGGCAGACATAACAAAACTGGATACTGATGCGATAGTAAATGCCGCCAACAGGACCCTTCTTGGGGGAGGAGGTGTAGATGGTGCGATTCATCGTGCAGCAGGCCCGGAACTTTTGGAGGAGTGCAGGAAACTGGGCGGCTGTGATGTGGGCAGCGCGAAGATAACATCAGCTTATAACTTGCCTTCAAAATATGTAATCCATACTGTTGGTCCGGTCTGGAGAGGAGGTGCTGAGGGTGAACCGCAGTTACTGGAGAGTTGTTACAAAAACTCACTTCTCCTTGCCATGAAGTATAAATGTCAAAGTATAGCTTTCCCCTGTATCAGTACAGGTATTTACCGTTACCCGCCTGAAGGGGCGGCTGTTATAGCGGTAGATACGTGTTCTTCTTTTATAAAAGAAAACGGGAATAAGATCAGGATTACATTTGCTTGTTTTTCCGGGAGGGACCAGGAGATATACGAGGGGCTGCTTAAGAGAAGAATTGCTTGTGAGTGAGTGGGAAATCATCTTGAAGGTGAATTTTTGATTTAAGGGATTAAGTCACGATTTCACCTCAAAGGTGAATTTGTGATTTAGCTCTCGGTACAATTCTTGCTGCATTGCAGGTAATACCTGTAATCCCATCGAAAAGATCTCCTAAAGGCATTTCTCTATGGCATTTTTTTCAAAATCAGGATAAAATTTGCAAAAAAGGCTAAAGTTTGAGAAAAATCTGCCGATAAATATAAGGGGAAGCTGTTTTTTAAGAGAATTTTACAGGGAGGTGTCCAATGCAAGTCCAAGGTACAGGACCGCAGTTTGCCGTAAATGGGCGCAGTACCGAACGGGTGCTGAAGAAAACAAGCAGGGAACTCAAGAAGATTCTGGAGCGACTTTCCACTGCCAAAAAGATTAACCGGGCAAGTGATGATGCGGCGGGGTTGGCAATAGCCGAGCAACTCGATACCCGTATCAGAGGCTTCAAGATGGCTTCGCGCAATGTGGAGGACTCCATGTCTGCTCTCAACATTGCCGATGGTGCCGCAACGCAGATCTCCAGTCTGCTTCAACGTCAAAGAAATCTGGCGATTCAAGCCCGCAATGATACTCTGACCGACAAGGACAGGCAGACTTTAGATGTCGAGTATCAGCAGATTACAGCCGAAATCAACCGTATTTCCACATCAGCTCAGTTCAACAGACAAGGGGTAAGCGGCGGAGAGGAACTGGCATCAGGCGATGCGATTATCCAGGCTGGGCCTGAGATAAGTGACCAGATAACCTTTCCGGAGGTGAATTTCGGAGCTGCTGCTCAGGATCTGGCTTTAACATCGATTGCTACATCCAGTGATGCTGAAGCTGCGATTTCAGCAATCGACAATGCTCTGAATTCGGTCAATGCGCAGAGGAGTACTGTAGGGGCGGCATTCAACAGGCTGGAATCCGCTATCAATAACCTTTCTGTAGCAATGGTTAATACCCAGGCTGCAGAATCGGTTTTACGTGACCAGGATATGGCGGCAGGCCTTGCGGAGTTAACCAGAGAAAGATTACTTCAGGAGGGTGGAATAAAGGCGTTCAGCAGATTCAATCAGATTACCCAGAATCACATTATGGGGCTTTTGGGCTGATGCCTGAGACCTTACTCCCGGTATGAATTCTCTTTACAATACTGCCAGGAAATACGCCAGCATGCAGATCCAGACAGCTTCCAATTCCAGAGTGATCTGCATGCTCCATGAAAAGTGCGTTAACCTCATACAGAAAGTCGTAGAAACCGATTCTCCGGCAGACAGGCTTCTTCTTGACCGTGCTCAGAATATTCTCGCGGAACTGGAAAGGGTGCTTGTAATCGACGATGATCTCTCGCAGGGTCTTTTTTACCTCTATGACTACTGCTATTGTCTTCTGGAAAAAGACAGCAAGGATGAATACAGGAATGCTGTCTCCATAATGTCACTTCTCAGGGATACTTTCAACAGCCTTTACAAAGGGACTTCTCAACAGGAACTTTCTTCTTCCGCGGATTGAGCGGAAGACAGGCAGGCTGATGAAAAACACCGCTATACCGCAGACTACTGCCAGCACAAAACTTCCGATTACAAAATGAATAAAGCCGATCAGCAATGCGCTGTCCTGCGGTAATCTGATTAGAGATAATGCAGGTGATAAGAGGTTTTGGGGAAGTATCACTTTTCCTGTCCAGATACCGGCGGCGATCCAGAATGGAAGCAGTGGTGCAGAGGATACACTTACTCCCAGCATGGCAAGTGGTTTATTGAGGCGGAGTACTATGGCCAGGGCAAGAAGTGTTATCACCTGGAAACCATGAATGGGAGTTACTCCCATGAATACTCCGAATGCAAGGGAAAACGCGGCTCTGGACGGAGTGGCATTCGAGCGTAACTCATTGACAATCAGGGAAAGAATTTTTTCTCTTATCTCCAGACCTCCGGATTCAAGGTATTTCCGGGGAAAGAAAATTCTGGAGATTGCCGCCCTGGAGTTGATTTTACTTATGCGCATAAAGTCCCGCACAGGGTGAAAATGCGACACTCTTTCTTCATGATAGAGAATGTGAACCGGGATACTCTTGACAGGTATGTGTCTCCAGGCGGTGCAGATCAGGATCTCGATTTCATATTCATAACGTTCACCTCTGCAGTTGATAGAGGAGATCTCCCTCAGAGGATAGGCCCTGAATCCTGATTGTGTGTCCCGGATATAAATACCGGTATAGAACTTGTACCAGAATGCGCCGAACCGTCGTCCGAACCGGGATTTTGCCGGTTGAGGCAGCCCGCCTTCAACTGGAGTGATGCGATCGCCGATCCAGAGAGTTCCAGGTTCTCTTTCAATTGCCTGCAGAAAAAGCGGGATGTCATCGTTTATGTGCTGTCCGTCAGCATCTACGGTTATAGCATGTGTAAATCCTTTTTCCACAGCGAACTTGAATGCTTCTTTCAAAGCAGCTCCCTTGCCGCGGTTGGAGGGAAACTCTATCAGGGATATTCCCTCTTCACTACGGAGAATCTCTGCTGTGCCATCCGTGGAACCGTCATTGACAACTATAATATCCCGTACATGCTTTTTAATGCCGGCGATAACACCGGAGACAGTGAGGACATTATTGTAGGTTGGGACTATGACGACAGTCCGTAATGACTCCAGGGTATCTTTCATTTAAGGCTCGTCGATTTGCCAAGGACCTGCTGGCGCCAGTCAAGTATGCGTATCTTCTTGCGTGATGCGCCGCGAAGTGATTGAATGGTAGCGATATTTGAAACCAGAACCGGAAAATTTACCCTTGCAACAGCTCTGAGCCGGTTGGAAATTTTCTCGACCGAAGCCGGTGTTGTAGCCACATGAATAGCCACCCTGTCCGAGAGGGAATCATCATTCTCAAGAATAATGATATAGTCTTTAATCTCCTCGATCTCATCCAGGGCATTTGTGATGGCCAGCGGATACACCGTGGTCCCTTTCAGTTTTATCATCTGTGATTTACGTCCCAGGATCGGACCGATACGTATCGAATTTCTCCCGCAGGTACAGGGTTGCGTGATAGAGAATGTGATATCTCCGGTTCTGTATCTGATCAGCGGCATCCCTTCTATCCCCAGAGGGGTAGCTACCAGCTCTCCCGGAGTACCATCAGGAACTGGTTTCCCCGATTCATCGACAATCTCTGTGTAAACCAGTTCCGGGTGAGCATGACCGCCCAGTTGTTCCGAGCATTCGCAGTAGGAAACGGACATCTCTGTGGAAGCGTAGGTGGAAAATACCTTTGCTCCCCAAATTTCCTGAATGGATCTGCCGACGGAGTTAAGCTCCATGTCCTGGGTGCGCAGAGATTCACCGATGCAGATAATTTTCTTCACCGAGCTGTTTACTGTATCGAAAGAGGTTTTGGAAAGCTCAAGCCCAAGTTTTTTGATAAAAGAAGGCACACCTATCAGAACTGTTGGTGAGAATGTCTCGATATAGTGTTTCTGCATCTCAATTGGCAGCACGCCGATACGCATGGTATTGGCTCCAAGCAGTGTCAATCCTCTGTAGTAGGCCATTCCGGCGATAAAGAGCCTGTCGAGGCTGACAAGGATCTGAGCAGTGTCGCCGGGATGAATCCCGATGCTGTGGAATGAGAGCGCTTCGTTAAAAGCGAGCCGTTCCAGATCATTTGATGTAAGTGCGAAATGAACCGGTTTTCCGGTAGAACCGCTTGTTACAACTGTCTCCACGACCGATCCGGGATCACATCCCAGAAAACGGGAATTGTGTTCAGCAAGGGAAGTTTTTCCTGTAAAGGGGACACGCTGAAAATCCTCGAAAGATTTTATGTCCTCAGGTGCAATGTCCCACAACATTTCTTTGTAGTAAGTAGATACTTCCTTAGCGTGTCTGATATGGTTACGCAATGCCCGCAGCGTTTTTGCCTGTATCTCATCTTGTGATAAAAATTCCCATGAATATTCAGGTTTAAAATCCAATGATCACCCCTCCTGCCGGAAAAAACTGAAATTGATAAATGGGTGTTTCACTTGCGTGATGGTTAGAATACATGTAGTTCCAGATATTTTTCTTGTTATAAATATTCTGAAGATCAAAATAGTAAATCATATGCAGAAATCCAAAGCCGTAGCGCCGCTCAAATCGCAGATCCAGCCTGTGGTAATCAGGGTATTGTGAAGAGTTCAGGTCATGCTGATTTAACACCCATCGCTCGTATTCTTTGTTCCAGACAGGCTGAGTTCTGGGGCGTCCTCCGAGGTATCTCCATTTTGCCGAAAGCTCGACCCGGTCTGCGATGGGGATGACAGGGGAGAGGGCGATGAGCCACCAGGAATCATGGACCTTTTTATACCATTCTTTCTCTATAAGATCGATTTTACAGCCGCCGGTAACAGTCAGGGCATTGCGGAAGTCAAAGTCACCACGGTACCACTGGTTTTCCCGGCCTGGTCTGGGGTCAAGGTATTCAGACCTGGAGAGTGAGTAGGCAGCAGTGAAGAAGAAATTGCGTGTCAATTTTTTCTGGATGAAAAACTCTATTCCATAACTTCTGCCTTTACCCACCGAGAGGAGAACGTCTGATTTATCGAGGCTGTCCGGGGTCATCAGTGCTTCTTCCACCGGAAGATCATCATATTGCTTATAGTATGTCTCAACCACCGTTTTGGCGGAAATCTTCTTAAGTAGATACTCTGCACCCAGGATACCTGTGGTGGCTTTCCGTGGCTTGAGATTTTTGTTCTGTTTCGTTGCCACAAGATCGGCGTAGTCCGGGTCCTGATATTGTATCCCGAAAGAACCGGTCAGATCTATTCCTGAGGGGAAAGAATATACAAGTCCCAATCTGGGAGAGATATAGCGGTTTTGATTGTATGTAAACCCATCGACGCGTATACCGGGAATGAATCTCAGCTGATCGAGAGGATAGAAAATCCCGGAGATAAATCCACCGTACTTGTAAGCGATCTGGCCGGATTTCGCTGCTCTGTGGTATACAGAGTCGTTGATAGTGTCGGGACGCTCCCAGATATCGATATCAAAATCGCATCGTCTGGCCAGAATTCCGGCCTGAATCCGGGTGTTTCTGGGCAGATCGAGTGAACCCTGTACCTTGATGGTCTGTTCCTGTTCCATCGATGTATTGGTAAAGAATGTATCACGGGTGTCATCGGGGTTAATTGAGTATTCAAGCCTTTCAAAACTGTTTCCGGTTCCTGAGAGTGTTACCAGTGTCGAGAATCTTTCCCCCCAGTTTCCCTCCCAGCTTACACCTGCTGCATAAACCTTTCCTCCGGCCTCGATCTCATCCCCGTCGGTACCTATCTGCCCGCTGGCATCCGCGATCTCTATTGCGTTGTCACCATATATGAAGTTGGCGTAAAGTTTCTGGCTGCCGATATTCTGTGCGACTTTCCCCTGTAAACCCCAGTATTCAGGAATCGCTGTAGCATCGGCAAATTTTGAGAAGAGGTCGAGGTAGCTTTTTGTGGCAGAAGCCATGAAATTGGCACCTCTCCAGAGAGGACCTTCTGCATGAAATCCCACTCCTGCCATCCCCAGGTCCACTCCTCCAAGCACAATTTTATCGTTCCCTTCCCGTAGCTTGACATCCAATACCGATGACGCTTTCCCTCCGTACTGGGCCGGGGGTGCTCCGGCGTTAAAGGTGAGGCCTTTTACAAGAAGAGGATTGATAAGGGAGATGACACCGCCTCCGGAACCCTGGTCTGCAAAATGATTTGGATTGGGAATTTCAATATTATCCATTATAAGAAGGTTTTCTCCCGGATTTCCCCCTCTGACAATGATCTCGTTGGTATTATCTGCAGCCGATGAGACGCTGGGGAGGTCCTGAACAGCTCTCTGAACGTCAACCAGTGCTCCGGGAGAGCGCAGGATTTCATCAAAGTTCATCATCTTTGTGGATGATGACATGTCAGGAGCGCGGCGAAATGCATGCCCGGTCACAACCATCTTCTCCAGATTGGCAATAACCGGATTCATCTCTGCGTCAATCCTCTTCTCTCCATCACCTGGCACAAAGATATCGGTTATTGACAAAGGCTCAGATTTTTCATGAAAAAAGAGGAGGTTGAAGGAGCCTGAGGGAACCGATTCAAACCTGAAGAAACCGGTGGAATCTGTGAGCGTAGAAATATCACTGCCCTCTATTTCAACCATCACTCCGGAGAGAGGCTTTCCGGTCTGGGCATTTTTCACATTCCCAACAATTTTTCCAGCGAATGACTGGGAGATCAGTAGCAAGATGTAAAGTAAAGCTATTGAGAAACTGTGAAAACGGAAACACGGATGCATGAGAAGAAAATACACTATTGAACAGTGTTTTGTAATATCTATCTTAAACCGGCATCGGTATCGGCATCGGTATCGGAATCGGTATCGGAATCGGTATCGGAATCGAAAACCTGCAAAGAAAAGATTATATCGGGGTCTGTTTCCGGCTCACTCTGGCAGCGCGCTTATTGAGTACCTGAAAATGCTTGTATTTGTTAATATTTCAATGAGGCCAGCGGGGCAGGTCTCTGAGGCTGACTACCTTATTGCTGGAGATAATTATATGGTCAAGAAGCGGTAATTCCAGCAGTTTGCCAATTTGAAAAATCCTTTCGGTCAGAAGCCAGTCGGCTTCGGAGGGATTGAGTCCGCCGCCAGGATGGTTGTGGGCAAGAAGCACAGATGCGGCTCCGCAGCCAAGTGCCTTCTCCACTATGGCCCGGGGGTAAACAGCACACTGATTAACAATACCCTCAGAAACGATTTCTGTTTTGATGATGTGGTTGGCATTATCAAGAAAAAGAGAAGCAACATACTCATCTCTGCGCTGCCCGAAATAAAACCTCAGATACTCCTCAACATCTCTCCTGTGAGAAATGATCTCCTGCTTTTCGTATCTCTCCCTGAGACAGATTCCCATGATGTCCTTAAGGAGAGGGAAGAGGAATGCGGTTCGGCGGGTGATTCCTTTTACCTCGATGAGCTCCTCAGGTGATGCGTTTATCACTCCACCGATACTTCTGAATCTTGAGATAAGGGCTTTGGCCAGAGTCTTTGTATCCTGCCTGGGAATAGCATAGGTTAACAGCAGTTCCAGTATTTCATGGGGGTGAAAAGCGGTGATACCGGAGGATATGAAGCGCTCCAGCAGCCGCATCCTGTGTCCGGCAGCACTCGAAGGTGCCTGCAGAGAGGGTAAATCTTCCCCGGTTGAGGTTTCCATGTTTTCTTCTCTCTTTAATGTTGGTCCTGAGAGAGTACTTTTTACACACGAGAAAACTGGTTCAGGAAAGAAAAGAATAAAAACCGTTTATCCGGTCGTGTTCAGCATGGAGCCGATCCGGATAAACAGTGACAGCGGAAAAAACTATGTAAACTGATCACCACTCGACTGACAAACCGCCGGCGGTGATTCCCGCGCCGACTGTGCAGAAGATGATTTTGTCGTTTTTCTGCAGTCCGCGCTCTATTTCAGAAAGGGCAATCGGGATACTTGCACTTGATGTATTTCCGACTCTGTCGATATTCAGATAGAATCTGTCGAATGGGACGCCGCTTCTCTGTGCCGCAGCTTTAAGGATTCTGCTGTTGGCCTGATGCGGTACGATCCATCGTATGTCCGAAGGCTGCCATCCACTCTTTATGATCAGTTCCCTGACCAGTGATGAGAAGCTTTCGGTTGCAAACCTGAACAGCGCCTTTCCGTCAAGGCGGATCCAGGGGTCGGAATCTGTGGTATTTGCAGGTACCTCGTAGCCTTTGTATTCTCTTCTGGCCATGTGCAGTCCGCCGGCATCGGCGGTGAGAATTTCACACTTAATTGTGTGTCCGGGCTGGTTGCCTGAAATTACCGTTGCTCCGGCTCCATCACCGAAGAGAAAGTAGGTGTTTCTGTCTTTTTTATCGAGAAGTCTTGATTGCATGTCAACTGCTGTAACGAGGACGTTCTGTGCCATTCCGGATAATATCAGTCCTTTAGCTACAGAAATCCCGTAGAGCCATCCTGAGCATGCAGCGTTTATGTCGAATGACGGCACGCCTCTTATTCCCAGTTTTCCCTGCAGTATGCAGGCTGTCGATGGCATCATTACATCAGGAGTGGTAGTTGACACTACGATAGCATCTATCTCCTGAGGAGTGAGATTTGAATTCCGGATTGCCTGCAGTGATGCTGCATAGGCCATATCAGAGGGCTTTTCATCCTTCTTTGCCCAGCGGCGCTCCCTTATGCCGGTTACTCCAAAGATATAATCCTCAGTGATGTCCGGATGATCGACCAGGATTTCACTGTTGGCTACAATCCTTTCAGGAAGATAGGTTCCTATACCCAGCATGGAGATTGTGCGTATCTGCGGTTCATGCAGCTTCTCGACAGCCGTGATTTCCATCTGGGGAAATTCCGGAGCCTTGTTTCCTGCGGTGGGAATGGTTTTTTTCAGTGATGTGTCGCTGGTTTCTATTTCAATGACGGGAGAATCAAAGGATGTTGAGTTACCTTCCTGGCAGAGGATGGAGATGACTTTGCCATCACAAGGAGCTTCGAATTCGAATGTGGACTTTGCGCTCTCCACCTCGGCAAATATCTGGCCCTTGTTAAAATTCTCTCCCGGTTTTACATGCCACCTTGTGACAGTGGCTTCCGTTTCCGCTGCTGCCTGAGATGGCAGGTACAGCACCGTTTTAAATGGCACTCTATTCACACCTCTCTCCAATCATCGATTCTATACTTTCACGAATCTTTTCTTGACTAGGAATATAAATGCTTTCCAGTTCTTTTGCAAAAGGGACCGGCATGTCAGGTGCGCTCAACAGAGCCGGTGCGCATTTCAGATTTGAAAAACATTCTCTGCAGATAATAGATATTATCCTGTCCCCCAGGCCTGCCGTGGAACCGCTCTCCTGTACAACCAGTAGTTTACCGGTATTGTTTACCGATTCGATTATGGGATCAAGAACCGAAGGTTTTAATATAAATGGATTCCATACCTCAGCGGAATAATTATGATTTTTCACGACAGAAGCAGCAGATTCAGCCATCGCTCCCAGGGCAACTACTGTTAACTGCGATCCTTCAGTGTACTTTCTGGGACGGGCGATTTTTCCAAGATCACCATCGAAAGAGATCTCTTCCTGCCGCCCCCAGTAAAGAAGTTTGTGTTCCAGAACGATACATGGATTTGGATCATAGAATCCCGCCAGAAGAGCTTCGAAGGTTTCCTGAGGTGTTACAGGGTAAAATATCTTTAACCCGGGAAATCTGGTCCAGAGCCCGTCAAATTCTCCGGAATGGAATGCTCCCAGGGTGATTCCACCTCCACAGGGCAAGCGGAAGAGAATCGGTGCAGGAACTCCCGCTCTGAAAAACCAGGTGCCTGCATTGAACCCCAGTTGAGTGACCGCTTCTGTGGAGAAATCGGCAAATTGAAACTCCATCACAGGCAGAGATCCGGTCTGGGAGGCGCCGAGGCAAAAACCGGCAGTTGCAGACTCGCAGATAGGTGTGTTTATTATCCTTTCAGGTCCGAATTTGTCAATCAGACCTTTACAGGTTTTAAAAGCAGAACCGTATTTACCGATATCCTGTCCACAGATAAAGGCGTTTTTGTTTTCGGAAAGCAGGTATTCAAGAGCTGCATTTACCGCGTTCAGGTTGCGCGCATTCGGCATCCTGAAAGGTTTTACTTTTGATACGGTTTCCGGAGCGTAAACATCAAAGTTCTGTGTAGATACACTGGGACGCGGAGTAGCCAGTGCATCTTCGATTACACTCTCCAATTCCTTCTCGATACTCTCTTCGAGCGATAGGACATCTTTTTCTGTATACCCGCACTGAAGCAGAGATAAACGAGCCTTTTTTAGAGGGTCCCTCTTTAACCACTCCTGACGCTCCTCATCGGTGACATATTCCGCATTATCGTAAACCGCATGACCCTCCAGACGCAGTGTCATGCATTCAAGAATTCTTGGAAGAGAATCCTCTTTCATTCCCTCCAGGAAGTCAAAAACCGCATTGTAAACTTCCCAGGCATCTGTTCCGTCAATTGTCTTTCCCTCTATGCCGTAAGCTTTCGCCCTGTCAGAGAGCTGAGTGCAGTTGTACTGGAGGCATGTCGGAGTGGAAAATGCGTAATGATTGTTTTCGATGACAAAGAGAATGGGAACTCTCTGTACAGATGCCAGGTTCAGGGATTCATGAAATTCTCCGGTGCTGCTGCCCCCATCACCAATAGTGGTTAAGCCGAATACATCCTCTCCGTTTCTTCTTGCTGCCCATACTCCTCCAACCGCAGGGGCAAGCATGCTGCCAAGATGACTTATCATGGGAAACCGTCTGTTTGCGGCATCACCATGATGAACATTTCCCTCTCTGCCGTGAGTGGGACTCTTTTCATTGGCCATGTATTGACACATCAGGGAAAAAGGAGAAGCCCCGGATACAAGGTGGGCTCCAAGATCCCGGTGTAATATTGATATGATATCTTTACCCGGACGGAAAGGCATTGCAGCCCCGACAGCTGTGGCTTCATTTCCATTGCAGAGAATAACGGTTCCCTTTACATGTCCTTTCCTGAAGAGCTCTTTGAATCTGCAGTCCATTGTCCTGGAAAGGTACATATAATAATAGGCAACCGGATAAAAGTCATCCTTTGGCATCTTTGATGGATAGCGGTTCAGAGAACTTATAATCGCCTGAATGTCACGCGGTCTGGAAGTTGCAGTGGAGATAAGTGCCTCCTTCTGGAATTAGTTTTAGCAAAGGACTAAAATAAGTGTTTTAAAGGGAAACGCCAACGAATAAATCGGAGACAGGGTATTGATCAGGCAGGCAGAGTAGAGGTGTATGATGAATTTGACGGTTTTATTTGTGGCGGTAAATAATTGTGTAAAGGAGACATAGAGGCAAAGAGGCAGGTACAGAAAAGCGGAAGTAACTTCCTGAGGAAATTATCTGCCCCAGCGCCGGAAAACCACCTTTCTGTGTGCTTCTACTCTCTTTTTGTCTTTGAAAAATGGAATAAGAATTACTCCTGCCAAAAAACCGCCCACATGTGCCCAGAACGCCACTCCTCCCTCGGCTCCCCCAAGTGTCGGAATAGCGCTAAGAAGCTGGATTAGAAACCAGTATGCCAGCATAAAGTAAGCCGGTACTATTACCCGGTCGATAAAAATACCGAAAATTACCAGCATGTGCACAGGACTTCTTGGATAAAGAACCGCGTATGCTCCCATTACCCCGCCGATAGCTCCTGATGCGCCCACCATGGGTATTGTGCTAGAGGGATTTGTCCAGATCTGAGTGGCTGCTGCAGCCAGTCCGCAAAGAAGATAAAAGAACAGGAATTTTATGCGTCCCATGGAATCTTCGACATTGTCCCCGAAAATCGCAAGAAACCAGAGATTGCCAATAATATGAAACCAGCCACCATGAGCAAACATGTGGCTGACAAGTGTGTACCAGTCAGCTTTACCATCAAGAATACATACCAGATTACGACCAAGGGGAACCCTGTGTCCTTCACTTACCTTGCCAAGAAGTTCTCCCGGAATAAGACCCAGTTTACAGACTGAGTTGATCAGGGATGGTTCGGAACCCATCCCCTGAATGAATACCCAGACAAGAATATTTACAAGGATTATCAGATAAGTTACTAATGAGGCTCTCAGTGTCGGGTTTTCATCGCGAAGAGGAAACATTTCCTGTCCCGGGAAACAGTTGAGTTCTGCTGTGAAATGTTAAAATACTATTCGAGTGCCAGGGATCCCTATAATCTGACTCTGCCAACAAGTATTTCCCATGATAAGGGGCAGATTATATCTTTTCTTTTTAGTCTTTCAGTTCTTTTATAGAAAAAAGAATCCTTTTCCTGGTTAATGCCAGGTAATCCCTTAATCAAGTAAATCAGGGTCCAGCGTGCTGAGTGTCAATACACACATCAACTCCCCTTACTCCTTCAGTTCATTTGACTCAATTGAGCAGGTTGTAAAATCTGCCAGAGAGGAGATGATTTCGGTTCTGGGAATAAGTGACACCGGAACCATGGATGGGTTCGATGAGTTTGAAGCGGCTTGTCAGGGACAGGGCATCTTTCCCCTCTTCAATGTGGAATTTGAGACACTCTCCATCGATGACCAGATGAGGGGGTATCGCTGGAATGATCTCTATTATCCCGGAAAAATCTATCTCTGCGGCAAAGGCCTTAACAGGAATCCCTCTCTTTCCACTGATACCAGAAACCTGATGAGTTCCATCTGGAAAGGAACCCAGGACAGGATCTGGAAGGTGCTCTCGCTTCTTAATGAATACCTTAGAGTTCAGGGTCTGGATATTGACCTGACCTATAATGAAATTCGCAGGCTGTATGCCAGAAACTCTGTGCGGGGCCGTCACATTGCCAGAGCTCTTTACATGACTCTGATCCGGAAATGGAGTGATCCCCTGAAACTCCATATTGCTTTCAAGAGGCTCTTTAACGATACCTCTTTTTCAGCCGATACCTCCGACGCGGTAGCGATGCAGAATGAGATACACAAAAGGCTCCTTGTAAACGGAAAAGTTGCCTTTGTAGAGAAAAAGCATGAAGGGTTACTTTGTGTGCAGGAGGCTAAAAGGATAATTCTTGAAGCCGGGGGTATCCCTTGCTACCTGATGCAGGCTGATGAGAAGGCGGGGCTTACAGAGTGTGAAAAATCGGTTTCAGGTCTGGCCAGAAGACTCACAGAAATGGGAATTTACGCCATAGAATTCATCCCGCATCGGATGTCAATTGACCTGATGAAAGAGTATGCCCTTTATTTTCATCAGAAAGGTTTCTGTGTTACATTCGGTACAGGATGCAACACTTTTGAGTACGGATCCTTTGTGCCTGTGTGCAGGGGTAATCAGGCTTTCGATGATGAACTGAAAAAACTCTCATATCAGGGTGCCTGCATTGTGGCGTCAAACCAGGAGATGCACAGACGGGGGTTGAACGGATTCGTTGATGAATATGGAGAGAGGGTAGTGAAAGGTGGTGATCTGAAGAGATTTATTGATACCGGTGATGAACTGATCAGAAGTTCGATCCCTAGAGAACACATGGCTTCTGAGATGTAAAAATTACCGGATATTTCTGATTCTCTCCATAAAATCGGATGTGCTCTTCTCTATCCCTCTGTTATCCTGCATCAGCGCGCCTCCAATCAGAAGAACTGTTTCTTTCCCGTATACACTGATCATCTCCGGGAGTCTGCTTAGATTCATTCCGCCCGCAGGGCAGGGAAATGCTCCTCTCCATCCGGACTCCTCCCTTAATGCTTCTGCAATACCCGTACAATCATCTTTACTAAGAGGGAATCTCCCTCCCCAGTTGGGAAAAACAGAGATATCTGCACCGATTAGGCGGAAAACTTTTCCCAGAAGTACAGATGGAGCGATACCGCTGAGTCTGTTGGCAAAGAAGGAGCCGGTGAAGGCGGGGTGGGCCATGATTGTTATCCGGTACTTTTCGGAGAGGTAACGGACTGTGTCCGGACCGGAAAGCATGGGCGCTATGAGGATCCCTTTGATACCTCTGGACACAGCAAACTGTACCTGCCTTTCTACTGTGTCAAAGGTTCCGCTCACACACGGAAAGTAGAGCGTGTTTCCGCCGGTGGAACTGTTTACTCTCTCCACAGCATCAGCGCAGTGCGTAACCCGTTCCTCAAAGCAATGAAACTCCTGGTCTGTAATCCCGTGGTCATCCTTGATCAGATCGATTCCTCCCGCAGTAAAGCTCTCCGCCATCGATACCAGTCCGTCAATTGACAAACCCATCGGCTTCAGAGCTGTACAGGCAAGAGGACGGTTGTAAATGCCGGTAAGTTTCCGCAGTCCTTTGATACCCAGTGCCGGCCCCCTGAAACGGGAGTAGAAAGAGGGGGAAAATGTAATATCCACAACCTTAATACCGGTTTTAAGTGAGATGTTTCCGTAAAGAACATTGAGGAATTGAGTTACCTGAAATGAAGTAATGTCACTGCGGAAACTTATGCCGGCATGGTAACACTTTTCTCCAGCTTCCAGGGATTCAATTCTCCCGATCAGGCCCTCTTCGAAATGTTTTTGAGGAATACAAACAAAGGGAATTTCCACCGTTTGTTCAACTGTGATATCGCTTGCGATCTGCTCAGCGGTATTTATATCCGGGGCATCAATGCTGTAGTGAACTGTAAAGCGCTCTGTTTTCATAACGTTTGCAGAAGAAATGTAAGCGGTATAAAATCCAGGTTAAAAAGGGAAAAGATAGTTGAAAGCTTTTGTCCGGGCAATAAAATCGTCCGTAGTTACATGAAAGAAATGGCTGCAGGTTTGAATTACAGGGTAGTGAAAAAGGTGTTTCCCGATAGTATTTTTAATGTATGAATCAGTTTTTTCCGGGCCAGACCGGAGATTTAGCAGCAGAAGAGAGGGTCAGCAGGCTTTCCCAGGGTGCTGTGCTTCTTGCCAGGGATATTCTTCAGGACCCCAATTTTGAATCCAGCACAGTGCTTATTTGCCTTCACAGCAAAGAGGGTGCATACGGGCTTGTCCTCAACCGTCCATCCTACATGCCTCTTTCTGAGATCTTTGATGGTTTCAAGGGGCTGGATCTTAAGAGGGAGATTTTTATCGGGGGCCCGGTCCAGCAGGAGCAGCTTCAGGTAGTGCAGGTTACAGATGAGCCGATGGAGGGGGCTTTTGCGATAAAGCCTCGGGTTTACATGGGCGGGAATTGGGAGAGTATTATTCAGATGATCGAGACTGATCCCTCATCGACACATCTGTTTCTCGGCTACTCGGGGTGGGGACCGGGGCAGCTTGAAGAGGAGATCAGGGCAGGGGCCTGGGATGTCTACCAAGTAGATCTGGGGAGGTTGCTTTTAGATTCCCAAAAACTTCTTTTTTCCGATTCCGGTAAACTGGCGTCCTATCTTGAGGAGCTTAAAGAGCAGCCTGGATAATAAAGTCTTTTTCTCTGTTTAATAATCAGAAAATCCTTTAATCACGTAAATCATGGTTGATACTTGCCATTATCTCCTTGAGTTCCTCTTCTTTTTTCTGCTGCTGTGCCCTGAGATTTGAGAACGCGCGTTCGATTTTTTCCTTGTCGTAAAATGGAAGCATGGGCTGGATCTTGCTTTTGTAAATCTCGATCATCTTATCACGAAAAGCCTCATCCTGGTAAAGTTTCAGCCTTATACGCAGTTCCCCGGAGAGACGGTTCTCAAGACCGCACTCTCTTGCCAGCAGGGTATCGAGATTGGAGATTTTATCGGCTATTGTCAGTATCAGTTCCAGTGCCTCCTGCCCCTTCTCATCCAGGCTCATCACAGCCGGCAGCCTGATAGTTTTCTTGCAGCATCCAAGCATGATCTCCAGCGCCTCAGAATCCTCGGCAGCAGGGTTTAAAAAGTACTCGATCCCTTTTCCACTCTCTGAGGCCTTGGCGTGCATGTAGGTCAACAGGCGGGCATCATTTTCATTCAGATCTATATCAGCACAGATCGCGTGGATCTTCAATGCATCTTCAAAGTAGTTATGAAAGCTATCCTGGTTTTCCATCAATTCCTCCCATTTTTCCGGGAAACAGAATACCGGAAGGCAGAATTCTCTCTTTTGGGGAGGAATCTCTGAAATCCGGCCTATTTTTTGCCTCTCTTTGAATTCTTCTGCAAATAATGCGCCGCTTGTATCCGTTCTGTTGTGAAGAATCCCCGCCCCCTTTATTAAGGGGGATTAAGGGGGGGAAAGGGTGGACAGAGAGTGTTCCCTCATAAGTCGCCTCGCTTTATTCGTTTTGTCGGTTTACCGCCGTTTGTATTTTGGGGTCTGGATGGTGAAAAAAATGAGAAGCAGCGCCAGACTCTGCCTTCATGGCGAACTTACTGATTTTCTGCCCCGGAAACGGAAAGATCCCTGTCGTATACTGTTCTTTGATGAAGGTGCTTCAATAAAGGACGTAATAGAATCCTCAGGGATTCCTCACCCGGAAATAGATGTTCTGCTGGTGGATGGGGTGTCGGTGGACTTTTCAAAAAAACTGCGCGATGGGGAGAGTATCGAGGCATTTCCTTTCTCCTGCTTTCCTAATGTTACCCCTTTAATTCATCTTCAGCCCCCGATTCCGCAAAACCCCGCGTTTATCCTAGATGTACACCTTGGCAAACTGACGCATTATTTACGGATGATGGGCTTTGATTCCCTGTACAGAAACGATTTTGCCGACAGGGAGATAGTTACTCTTGCGCATGAACAGAATAGAATTATCCTCACCAGAGATAGAGGCTTGCTGAAATACCGTCTTGTATCTCATGGTTACTATGTCAGATCCTTTGAGCCGCAGGAGCAGTTAAGGGAGGTGGCAGGGAGATTCGGTCTTTGTAAAAGGAAACATCCGTTTACAATCTGCATGGAATGCAACGGGAAACTGGAACCGGTACAGAAACAGGAGATAGAAAGCTTACTGGAGGAAAAAACAGTAAAGTATTTTAACAAATTTGCCAGATGTGCAAGTTGCGGCAGGATTTACTGGGAAGGAAGTCATCACGAGAAAATGATAAAGAGGATTCAAAAGATATGCATGGAAAACAGGTAAATACCATCAAAAGAAGGACAAAGTCAAAAATTGTCAAGGATTGCGGGGGATGTGATGCATTCTGCTGCCGTCATGTGGCCCTGACAATCGATAAACCGGTCTGCAAGAGGGATTACGATCAGCTCCGCTGGTATTTGCTCCACAAAAATATCTGGATCTCTATCGACCTTGACGGAGACTGGCTGCTTGAGTTCCGCACCGATTGTATCAATATCAAAGGGAACCGCTGCTCAGACTACCCTAACCGCCCCAGAATCTGCAGGGAATACCCGGCAGAAGACGAGATCTGTGAACGGAAAACAGAGATGAAGCCCTACCGGAAATTGTTTACGAATGTGAAGGAACTGGAGGATTACCTCGATGAGAGGAAGGTTAACTGGCGGTGGAAAGGGGACCACTGATTAAGCTGATTAGACTGATTAAGATGATTAGAGAAGAATTGATGAATTTACTATAGTAAAAAGAGATACTAAATTCATTACATAAGTATTCCAGTTCATCAGATATAAGATTAAGAAATTCATTATGGATATGTTAGAATTACAGTTACCGGCTTTAGAGCATAAAGCGGCAGCCAATGATTTCAAGGATGAATTTTTAAAAAATGGTGAGACTGTCATTAACGGAAGCGCACTGTTTGATCAGATGGAATACGGGCAATGGCTGGAGATTAACACAAAAAACCGGCAATCAAGTACTGCTGATTCCAATTGGGTGCCTGCAACCACTTTTTTTGCTGTCAGAAAACATGATCAGAAAATTGTGGGGATGATCGATATCCGTCACAATCTGAATAATGAGTTTTTAGCTCAGTATGGCGGCCATATCGGCTTTTCGGTTCGTCCATGTGAAAGGAAAAAGGGTTACGGAACAGAAATATTAAGAATGGGATTATTATACGCAAAATCTCTGGGCATCAAAAAGGTGATGCTGGGGTGTTTTTCAGATAACCTGCCCTCTGCCAGAACTATAGAAAAATGCGGAGGCATTCTCACAGAAACAAAAAAATACTTGGATAACCAGGTTTATCATATTGACGACATGATGGAAAAATTTATCAATATCTACTGGATTGATCTGTAATTTCCATAATTAACAGAGTGTTTTTTTGTGACCTTTACAAATGAATTGACAATCAAGCCTCTCCATGTGCTCTGAAACACGCACACAGATGACCATCGCCAACCGGTGCCAGTTCCGGCACTTCAAGAGCACATCGCTCAAAAGAGATTGAACACCTGGGACGGAACGGACAGCCGCCTGTACTCATGAGAGAAGTTGAATGCTGCGGTACCGAGAATCTGGAGAGAATTTTCTTTGACGGATCCGGGACTGGAACAGAATCGAGCAGCATCCTTGTGTAAGGGTGCGCAGGGTTTCTGAAGAGAAGATCTGTGCTCCCGCTCTCCACAATTCTTCCCTTGAACATCACCGCGGTTCTCTGTGACATATACCTGACAATCGAGAGGTCGTGAGAGATAAAAAGCATTGTAAGACCCATGCTCTCTCTTAATCTGCGCAGAAGAGTAAGAATCTGCGCTGCAACGGAGACATCGAGTGAGGACACAGGTTCATCGGCGATAACAAGCGATGGACCCGCTGCAAGTGCTCTGGCGATGGCGATTCTCTGACGCTGTCCACCTGAAAACTCATGGGGAAATTTGCGGATCACAGCAGGATCCAGTCCGGTCTGTCTCATAAGAGAGGCGGCTGCCTCTGAGCACTCTACAGGAGGGATACCCTTACCAGCAACAAGTGCCTCGGAAAGTATATCCAGAACGGTCATGCGGGGGTTGAGTGATGAATACGGGTTCTGAAATATCATCTGTATCCGTCTGCGTTCTTTTTTAAGCTTGTCTCCCCTGAGTTTCAGAAAATCTTTGTTGTCAAAGATTATGCTGCCTCTGTCAGCTTTTCTCAGAAGGCAAACTGCCCTGCCAAGAGTGGTCTTTCCACAGCCGGATTCTCCCACAAGTCCCAGTGTTTCTCCTTTATAAATACAGAGTGAGACGTTGTCTACGGCCAGTGTTTTTATGCCTCTTTTCTCTGATGGAAAAGAAACGGTGAGATTTTTCACCTCAAGAAGAGTTTCTCCTGTCACAGCGTTATCTCTCCTTTCAGAAAGCGAATACATGAGGTGAAATGGGAATCTCCTGCCGGGTAAAGCTCCATGTCTCCTTCCGTGCAGATTTCCGCCCTGCAGGGACATCTCTGGGCAAAGGGACAACCGATAATCTCTTTTGTAAGGTCAGGCGGAGTTCCCTCGATACTGAGTAGCTCTGTGGAGCTCTCTCCCAGAGAGGGCACACTGCGGATAAGAGCCTTTGTGTAGGGATGTGCTGTGTTAAGAAAGAGTTCATCACCTGGTGCCGACTCCAGAATCCTTCCTGCGTACATCACAAGCACCCTGTCACAGAAACCAGCCACTATTCCCAGATTGTGGGTTATGAAAATGACAGACATCGAAAGCTGTTTCTGAAGATCTTTCAGCAGTTGAAGAATCTGCATCTGTACTGTTACATCCAGCGCAGTCGTGGGCTCATCAGCGATAAGAATTTCCGGATGCGTTACAAGAGCCATGGCGATCATCGCTCTCTGGAGCATCCCGCCTGAAAACTCATGGGGGTAAGAGCGGATTCGTGACGAAGGGTCGGGGATTCCGGTCTTGTCAAGCATGGAGAGGGCGTGGTTCATGGCACTTTTACGGCTCAGCTTTCTGTGATAAAGCAGCGGCTCGATCAACTGGTCACAAATCCTCAGGTAGGGATTGAATGCTGCCTGGGGATCCTGGAAAATCATGCTTATACGGTCTCCTCTCACTTTCCGGATCTCTTTGTCACTGCATGATACAAGATCCAGAGTTCCAAAGATGGCGGAACCGCTTATATGTGCCGGAGGTTTCTGAAGAAGTCCCATTATTGAATGGCAGAGAACTGTTTTCCCTGACCCGGACTCGCCAACTATACCCAGAGTCTCTCCTCTTGTCAGGGAAAAAGAGACACCGTTTACCGCATTCAGAGTAGTCCCCCTGAGTTTGAAAGATGTCCGCAGGTTTCTTACATCGAGCAGCACCATCTACTCCTTTGATGAGCGGGGGTCAAGTGCATCACGGAGCCCATCCCCGATAAAATTCAGTGCGAAAAGTGTGGCCGAGAGTACTGCACCGGGAAAGATAAGCAGCCATGGATACTCCTCCATCGACTCTGCTCCTTCACGGATCAGAATTCCCCATGAACTGGCGGGCGGCTGAACACCCAGACCCAGAAAACTCAGAAACGCCTCAAGAAGCATCACTGCCGGAATGGTCAATGTGGCATACACTATGATCGGTCCGGTAATATTCGGAAGAATATGACGTGTAATAATCCTGAAATTCGAGAGTCCAAGCCCGATTGCTGCATCGATAAACTCCTGGTTTTTCAAAGCCATCACCTGCCCCCTTACAATCCTGGCCATGGTGAGCCACTCCACAGCCCCGATTGCGGCAAAGAGAAGAAGCAGGCTGCGCTCAAAAAAGACCATCAGGATGATTACAAAAATCGTAAAGGGAAAGGCGTAAGCTATATCCACTATTCTCATCATGACAACATCTGTCCGTCCCCCGACCCATCCTGCGATTGCCCCCCAGCTTACCCCAATCAGAACAGATACCAGTGTGGCGCAAAGGCCCACGGCAAAGGAGATTTGTCCCCCGTAAAGGATGCGGCTGAAAAGATCCCTTCCCAGAATATCGCTGCCTAAAAAATGGCTGCGGCCGGGAGGAGAGGCTCCAAGAGAGAGGTCCTGGGCATCGACAGAGTAAGGGGCGATAAGAGGGGCAAGTATACACAATGTCAATAGAACAGAGAGAACGATCAACCCGATCATCGCCGGTTTATTTCTCAAAAACCTGCGGAGTGCATCTCTCCAGAGGGAGTTTCCGTTTACAGTTTCCACTTTCTCAGGTTTTTTCATTGAGTCTGCTCCTGAGTCTGGGGTCAAGAATCGCCAGGGTTATATCGACAATGGTATTGAAAAAGATTATCACTGCGGCATAAAACACCACAGTTCCCATTATCATCGTGTAGTCACGGTTGAAGGCTGCAGTGATGAAAAATCGACCCAGACCCGGGATGGAGAAGATTGTCTCCACAACGAACGATCCTGTGATAAGGCCTGCTGCTGCGGGACCCAGAAATGAGACAACAGGAAGAAGTGCACCCCGGAGGGCGTGCCTTAGCATGACCACTCTTTCGGGGATACCCTTGGCTCTGGCAGTGCGGATATAATCCTGAACCATTGTCTCCAGAAGCCCTGCTCTGGTAAGACGGGCGATGTATGCCACATAGACCATCCCGAGGGTAAATGATGGCAGCAGGCGATCTGACATGCTGTTCCATCCGGAGACATTTACAAGACCCAGTTTCAATCCGAACAGAAGCACAAGTAAAGGGCCAAGTACAAAGGAGGGAATGCAGATACCGCTTGTGCTGAGAATCATCGAGACGAAGTCTCTTGCGGATCCTGGTTTGGAAGCCGCGAGGAGGCCGGCAAGGATTCCAGCCAGAAGTGAAAAGAGAAGCGCATAGGTGCCAAGTTCCACAGAAACCGGAAATCCCTCGGCGATAAGCTCCGCAACAGTTCGTCCCGGATATTTAAACGAGGGACCAAGATCTCCTCTGCAGATATTTTTAAGGTAGTCAAAATACTGTATCAGTAAAGGCTTATCCAGGCCGTAATGGGAGTTTAGCTGTTTGATTACCTCAGGGGAGATGTTTTTCTCGGATGAAAAGGGTCCTCCCGGCGCAAGACGGATAAGAAAGAAAGCGACAGTCACTGTCAGAAAGAGAGCAGGGAGTGTCTGGAGAAAGATTCTGCGCAGAATGAATTTGATCATGCTATTTGAGGCTTATGAATTTGAGGTTGTGGATGTTAAGCAGGTTCGGATCCCATCCTTTGACTGACGGATGCAGGAGGTAGACATTGGTATAAAAATAGAGGGGGATGACCGGAAGCTCGGAGAGGAGGATCTTTTCTGCCTCCCTGAAGAATGCAAATCTGGAATCCTTGTCCGCAGTCCGGGAGGCAAGCTCGATAAGACTGTCGTATGCAGCATTGGACCATCCTGTACGGTTGTTCCCGCCATCAGTAATCCACATATCAAGAAAAGAGTTGGGGTCATCATAATCACCAACCCATCCCATGCGTGCTATATCGTAGTTTTTCCCATGAGTCGATGAGAGGTAAACTTTCCATTCCTGATTCACGAGTGTGACATCGATACCAAGATATTTTTTCCACATCTGCTGGATTGCCTGCGCAGTCATGTGATGAGTTTCAGATGTGTTATACAAAAGAGAGATTAGCGGAAGAGGATTGCCTGGGCCATAGCCTGCCTCCGCAAGAAGCCTTTTTGCCTCTGTAGTGTCAAACATCACCATGGAATCGCATCTGTACCCACCCCCGGCCTCAGGAGGTGTAAAACATGTGGCCGGATTTTGTCCTCCTTTGAGGAGGTTTTCCGTAATAGCTTTTCTGTCTATTGCCAGAGAAAGCGCGCGCCTGACATTTACATTATCGAGCGGCTTCCTGTTTACGTTTACAAGGTAGTAATAGGTACCCAGGTACGGATCTATTCGCAGTACTTCAGGACGGTTTTCCCTGTACCAGGAGATTTTCTGCGGAGGAAGATTGGCGGTGATATGGAGCTGTCCTGTACGGAACGCTCTTTCCTCTGTCATGTTGTTTTCGATGGGATAGAAATGAATCGTGTTGAGAGACACCCTGGAACTGTCCCAGTACAGGGGATTTTTTTCCACGGATACGATCTTGTTTATCTCCCATGATGTCAACTTAAAGGGGCCATTGCCCACCAGATTGCTCGGTCTGGTCCATGGGGTTCCTCTGGTGTCGATTTTTCCATGTTTGAGAATAATTGACGGATTAACCGGAAAAAAGGAGTGATGTGCAGTGAGGGAGAGAAAATAGGGGGTGGGTTTATCAAGCTCTATTACCAGGGTGGAATCATCTGATGCTTTTGCACCGACAAGGGAGAAGTCGGAGATTTGTGAGGTGTGAAAATCCCGGGCATTTTTAATGCTGTAAAGCATATAGGCATACTCTGCTCCCAGGGCAGGGGAGAGAATTCGCTGAAAAGAGAAAACAAAGTCTGATGCTTTCAGGGGATCGCCGTTGGACCAGCGTGCGCCGTTTCTTAAATGAAAAGTATACGTAAGCCCGTCATCGGATACTTCCCAGGATCGTGCCGCTCCCGGAAGAGGGGAGAGGTCTTTGGGGTCTAAATTTACCAGCCCTTCAAAGAGTGATCCCAGGATATGGAACTCCGGTACACCGGTGGTTATATGTGGATCGAGATCCTGGGGCTCGGTCTGATTTCCGAAGTGAAGAGTACCGGTCTGGATACCACTTTCTACCGGGGAGAGTTTCTGTGAGCAGTTGAAGAACAAAAAGAAAAGGATAAGACTGGAGACAAAAAGAAAAAATTTCATCAACTTTCTCATCAGAGAGATCTCCTTGCGGCAGTAAGGAAAATGTTAGTATTGACACTGAAAATTACATCATGCAGTTACTGCGGGAGATACTTATAACCGCTTAACCTGTCCTGAGGCATGGTTGTTGCAGACCTCTATACGGAAATACTTAACTGTGGACCGGTTAAATGGGAGCGGTTTCTCCCTTTACCAGAACATAAACCAGGGATAAAAAAGTATGTCTGAAGTGGTGGTGATAACCGGGGCTTCTGCCGGGATAGGGAGGGCAACTGCAATTGCCTTTGCCAGGAGGGGGGCAAAAATAGGGATAATTGCACGGGGGAGAAAGGGATTGGAGAGTACTGCCAGAGAGATTGAAAGAGCTGGTGGAGAGGCTGTTATTGCTGCGGCCGATGTTTCAGATGCGGAACAGCTTGAGGAGGCATCTGTTCTTATCGAGAAAAGCTGTGGAGATATTGATATCTGGATAAACAACGCGATGACCACTGTTTTTGGTGAGTTTAAAGATATCACACCTTCTGAATTCCGTCGGGTCACAGAGGTTACGTATCTGGGAGTTGTGTATGGCACCCGGTGTGCCTTAAAGAGGATGGCTCCCCGTAACAGGGGGAAAATTGTGCAGGTTGGAAGCGCTCTGGCATTCAGATCGATCCCGCTTCAGGCAGCTTACTGCGGGGCAAAACACGCAATCCACGGGTTTACAGAGTCTCTTTGCTGCGAATTGATTCATCAGGGAAGCAAAGTGGAGATTACAGAGATATATCTTCCGGCTGTAAACACACCACAGTTCAACTGGTGTAAAAACAACATGCCCCGGATGCCCAGGCCTCTGCCGCCTGTATTTGAACCGGAACTCATATCAGAGAATATCTACTGGGTTGCTCATCACAGAAGGAGAGATCTTATTCTGGGGAATAACTCTTTGCTGGCAGTATGGATGAACAGGTTTTTTCCATCACTGCTGGATTTCTACCTTGCAAAGACCGCCTGCGAGGCACAGCAGCATGATGGTTTAAGTGATCCGGAAAAACCAAATAATCTCTTTGCTCCTCTTGATATCGATCCTGGTACAAGAGGCCGGTTTGGTGAAGGCGCAAGAGACAGAAGTATACAGATGAAACTGGCCAGGGTGCCATTGGCAGTGTATGCGCTATCATTTCTGGGGTTTCTATCCGGTGCGGGATTTATCAGAAGAAGGATGAGGGGCAGGATAGGAAGTAAATGCAGAGAACGCAGAGGGAAGACGCAAAGTTAAGAAGAAATCCCAAAAGATGGGTTAATTTGTTGGCGCTGAGTACTAATTAAAAGCCAACCGATTTACACTTTCAGCACTCTCGGTTTTGTTTACGATATGTAAAAATTAACGGCATGTTCTCCGTTCTGGAAGAACATGCCTCATAATGGTCTCAGGAGAGCATCTTCAAATATTCTGAACAATAGTTTTCGCACTCCCGGCAGACATCAGCGCACACACCGCAGTGCTCATGGTGCATCCTGTGTTCGTTACATAGTGTGCCGCATCTTTTCAGAGAATCGATGCAGGCATTGACCTGTGACTTTATTGTGGTGAAATCAGGATCGTTTAAACGGGAAAGGACTTTCCCTGTTGTCAGGCAGATATCTGCACAGTCTGCGGTTGCTCTTATAACTGCCCTGAATTTCTCCGGCTCTCTCTCCCCCAGACAGGCATCTGAACAGGTTACACAGGTCTGGCCGCAGTTAAAGAGAGACTGAATGCAGTTTATAAGCACCTCTTTTTTTGGCTCTTTTATGCCTTGAGGATGAGTTTCAATGATTTTCTGCACGTATTTCATTACTACCTCCCATGGATATTTAAAGGCCGGGAAAAAAGACATACCGGCCAATGATAGATGGTGCAAATATCGTGCCTGAAGCGGAGGTGAAGAGGAGTGTGGTTGCTGAAGTGTATTCTATTCTGAGGTTTTCCACCACTGCCGGTTGTTTTCACTCCAATTTGCAAGACCTGTAAGGGTAAAACTTAATCTCCACTGTCTGTGTCGCACGCCGGTTGCTCCCACACTTTCTCTCTTAAAGCGCTGCGCGAAGTCTCTCATGTAGTATATCGGGGCATGAATATAGTAGAAATCGCACCGCAGATGATCCATAATATTTATTCCAAATCCCTGGGTAAACTCATACCGTTCTCCGGCAAAATCCAGCATTAAACCACATCTGTAAAAACCGGTGTTCATCAACCCCACTTCCCAGCCCAGATGAATATTAATATCCTGAAATTCGTAGGAAGCGTTTTCGTCTCCCCAGTCAGTGTGCATCGCTTTCCAGAACGGTTCAGGTTTGTCACCATTGTTAACCACCAGTTCCTTATCCAGGCGCAGTTCACAGGCCAGATCTACAAGGCGTTTCAGTATCTGCTTTTTATAGCCTGCTGCCAGGTTGACAGTGAAGGGCAGGGGATCAGGGTTGTCATGGTCAACATAGAAAACATTGGGGCCCATGTTCATAAGGGTAAATCCGAACCTTAAACCAAACCTGCTTATATAGAGATATCCCAGATCAAAGCAGAATCCGGATGCGGTTCCTTCACCGTTAGGACCATATCCAGGGGCCAGAGCGGAAAATAAATATTTGAAGGTTACTCCGTAGTTGTGGGAGGTATCCCCAAATTCCTTGAAATTGAATCCCCAGCCCATAGCCCATACTGCTTCCCAGCTATTAACTATGTCCCTTATGTTTCCCAGGTGATCAGTTATGGTGTTTTCTCCCATGTTGATATAGTTCCAGAATGCGCCAAAACCTCCGATATTCACATTTGAAGGTTGGTAACAGGAGGAGAAAGTCAGGTGCCACAAATCGAGTTGTTTAAGTTCTGGAAGAATCGGTCCATAGGACTGGCTGAGAGCTCCTCCCTGCCATCGCCTGTTCTGAATTGCCAATCCTGCCGGGTTAAAAAACAGAGCGGATTCATCATCGGCCAGTGCAGTTCCGGTCTCTCCCATGCCGCAGGAACGCGCTCCGAAGGGAAAGATAAGTGTTATAACTGAAGATTCACCTACACCGGCTTCAGTACAGACTGCAGCAAGACAGATAAGAAACAGGAGAGTTTTTTTCATAGGCTTTTCAGGTAAAACGATTGATAAAAAATATAAAACATAGTTGGCATAGATGTGGAGAATGAAATGAGAACGGGAAAACAAGATTGTATAAAAGTAGACTTTTCATTCAAATCTGCTTGACAACTATGGAAAAGCATTATAAGCTTCCTCAAAAAAGGAGGTACTTTATCATGTCAGTTTTTTTTCGTCTGGTGCTGGCGATCTCTGCCTTCATAGCTGCAGTTTTTCTGATGGGAAAAATTCTATCAGGCAAGGAGAGCGAATCTCTTCTGGATCTGGAAAAAATCAGGATAAATGGCGCCTGAGACAGAGTGCAGATACAGAACTGTTTGATTTCTCCTGGTCTGCTTTTTGCTTCTTTTCGCTTAAATGCGAAAGAAGCTTTTATACTCCAGAAATCCCAAATCCTGCGACAGAGAAAAGAGGGTTAACCATGCCCGGTCCGGGAGCAGTGATACACTTCTCCCGGTTATCAGCAGGGAACCTCCGGGCAAGGGCTTTCGTCATTTCATCACCAAAAAAGATCTTCGCTCCTTCATAGAGATTCTTCCCGGATGGCCTGTTCTGTTTCAGGATCTCAATGAGATAATTCTGGCAAGAGGTGAGCATGGGTGTGACGGATGGTACACAGGAAAGGTACTGGCTATCAGTGCCTGGGAGAGTGACATGTGGCGGGAGGTTCCGGTGGATTATTATCTGGAGCACAAAACAGTTTTCTTCCGTCTGGGAGTGCAGTGTGTAAAGCAGGGGATGTTTTATCTCTGCAGGTTCAATCTCCTTTCTGTCAAGGCTTTTCAACTTCTTCACATTTTCCTTCACGAACTGGGGCATCATTACGACCGTATCACCAGCAGAAGAATGCGGGAAGCATCGAGGGGTGAGAAGTTTGCCGAGCAGTATGCCGACTGTTTCCAGGATCTTATCTGGGACAAGTATATAGAAGTTTTTGGTTTGTAAAGATATGCCATCCCTGGAACTGTTACTCTGCCCTTGCGACGGGTATCGGAATCCTCAAATCATATTTATCATCCAAACAGGCCAATCAAAATTGAATAATTATTTCACACAGGCGTAATTTCATTCTCATTTCTTTTTCAAGGAGGTGCGGATGGTTAAAAGACGCAGTGTTTTTCTTCTCTTCCTGTTTGTCACCGCTCTGGTGTGGGCGGAGGAGAGGGGAGAAGTTGTAGATGGGGTTGATCTAAGGCAATTTGAGGGTACCTGGTATGAGATCGCCCGGCTTCCTAACAAACACCAGAAAGGTATGGTTGAGGTCACGTCAACCCTTAAGCGAACCAGAGATGGCAAATATGTGCTGATTACCAGTGGTTATAAGGGTTCACGAGGCGGCAGGAAGACCACGGTCAAGGGTGAGGTCAGGGTGAAGGATCCGGAGAATGCGGGGGAGATGAAGATAAAGATGTTTGTTTTCTCTATTGACTACCGGGTAATTGATCTTGACAGAGATAATTACAGGTATGCTCTTATCACCACTGATTCAGACAAGTTTCTCTGGATACTGAGCAGGTCTCCGGAGATGAAACAGGCTGAATTCGATATGCTGGTGGATTCTGCGCGTCGTCAGGGCTTCGATGTGGACCGTCTGGAGCTTGTTTCTCAGGAATCCAACAGTGCTATTGCAGGCCGTTAATCAGACCTCCGGGGCAGAGGTATTGAAAGTGCTGTGGGGGGGATGCTTTTTAGTGCTGTCGGTGTTGAGAAACTCCTGACTTGGGCTCTCCGATAGAGGCAGACCCTCCGGGAGGCTCTCCTGCCCCTCCTTTACTCCTCCTGGGGGGCGGCCTGCCTCCAGAGCCAGTTTCAATCTTCTTAGATTTTCCTCAATTCTCTCCTCAAAGCCATCCTCGAGAAGGTTTTCCCTGCTGTCATCACGGAGGGGAAAGAAGAAATGAAGCTCGAGTCTCAGCAGTGTTCCTTTATCCTGGTGGTTGGAGAGATTTATCTGTCCCCGATGAAAGATATCGGGATTATTGCCGGAGTGCCACTCTATCAACCGGTTCTCCTGGTCATCGGTGATCTCTATATCCCAGACCAGCCTCTCTTTTTCCTCTCCTATAATTGCTGCCCATCTGGAATTTCTTTCATCAAGCAACATCACCGTATCCAGAAAGTCGAGAATTTTGGGAAGATTGGAGAAGTCCCGCCAGGTTTTATAGATGTTTTCAGGAGAGCTCTTTATATAGATCTGCTTATTGAGGATAATTTCTTCCTGTGTACTCATACTCTTTTTATAAAGCAAAATGTCTGCCACACTCTATCCTGAGTCAACACTCGTGGCCTGCTATTTGCAAGTTTCTGCTCTCAAGGAGCCCTCTCTCTTGAGTCTTTCCGATTGAGGGGCTTAGTTGAATCTGGCAGGAAAGGGGTTAAACAGATGGAAAATCAGCCGAAGCCCTTGGTTTGGCAGATGATAAAAGAGGCTGTGGAGGTTCATGGGAACAGGACAACGAATCTGGCGGTTCGGGACTGGGTTCTTGAGCATTATCCGGGTGTAAATGTCAATACGATTCTCAACCAGATCATAATCTGTACCGTGAATCATCAGTCCCGTGTCCACTACAAGGAAAACAGCACTCCCAGGCGCTGCTGTGACATCTACGATTTTCTCTTCCGTCCTGCAACCGGCAAGCTCGAGATGTACGATCCCCGTATCCATGGGGAGTGGGAGATAGCCCAGGATGAAAAGGGGGTGCTCTTTGTACGGGAGGTGAAAAAGGCTGCATCCGACCGTAAGGAACCCCTTAGTGTAGGCGGAGGGTACCTGGAGGCAAGGCAGCTTCGCGCCTATCTCGCAAAACATCTGTACCTCATAGAAGAGGGACTCGAGCTTTATGTCGATGTGTTCGGTAATGACGGTGTGGGTTATCCCTCAGATTTCGGTCCCGTGGATATCCTGGCTCTGGATAAGAACGGGACCTTTGTAGTGGTGAAAGTTGAGGGGGACAATTTCCATGATGCCTCCAGCGGGCAGATCTTGAAATACCGCAACTGGGTTCGTCGTCACCTGGCCCAGGGAAAACCGGTAAGAAGCTATCTTGTGGGTTCCGAAATTCCCGACCATGTCCGATACTCACTTGCAGACTGTGAGGATGTGTTTCTTAAAGAGTACGATCTTTCACTCTCTCTGAGAGACATCCCCAAAATCAACGATATTCCCTCCCTACCACCAGAAAGAAATAACCTGCACGATGTGACCAGGAGTGCCTGAAAAGAAGGAGCAATATGCAGAAGATCCTCATTATGGGAGCCGATAAAACTGTCGGTAATTTCCTTGTTGAACGGCTGGGACAGATGGGGGTTAAGTGCCGCGCAGCTTGTCATAATCCTCAGCGACTCCATTCCGGCGACTACAGCACTGTTGTGGAGAGAGTACCGTTTGATTTCAGCGACAAACTCTCCATAGAGAGGGCATTTAACCAGGTAAGCGCCCTTTTTCTTCTTACCCCTGAAAATGAGAATCTCTTCTCTAATGTTAAATCATCGATGGAAGTGGCGCGTGATTTCTCAATCAAGCAGGTAGTTTATGTTTCGCTTCTGGGGGGCGAAAATCCCTCCTGTGGAGGCCCCCTCATAAAACTTCATCGTCAGGCCGAAGACCTTATCCGTAACTCATCGATACCCTATACTATCCTGCGTCCGAACTGTCTCATGCAGAGTTTCCTTTCTCTCATTGAGCCCTCTACCGGCATGATCTATCTGCCCATGGGTGAGGCGAAGGTGAGTCTTATCGATGCCAGGGATGTGGCGATTGTGGCTGCAGATATCTTTCTCCCTGGAGCTCATCACTACTACAAAACCTATAATCTCACCGGTAAAGAAGCTCTCTCCATGCATCAGGTTGCCTCAAGGCTCTCAGAGGTAAGCGGGGTAAAGGTAGGCTATGTCGATGTGCCGGAAAGTACTGCCGCAGAGAATTTCAGGAAAATCTATCCCCGTGAGAGGGTCGGGATGATTCTTGAATACCTCAAACTGCTCTCATCGGGACAGGCATCTCTTATCAGTTCTGCCGAGGAGGTGGTTGCCCGTGCGGAACCGATTCAATTCATCGATTTTGCCCGTGACTATGCAGAAGAGATCCGTGGGAGACTTGCAGCCTGAAACATATCTCTTAATCATCCATTCCGCTCCAATATGCCCCCTTCTGAGGGCGTAGTTTTTATGAGACCCTTTGTCTTCAGAGAGAAAGATTCAGGGAGGTTTTTATGGCTGCTAAAATTCTTATCTCCGGCGCTACAGGTTCTGTAGGGCGGGTCCTTATAAGAAACCTGGTGCGGAGCGGCAAAGATGTGCGTGCGGGGGTTCATAAAGAAGATAAATCCGATTTGGTAAAGATGACCGGAGTGGAACTGGCGAAACTTGAGTATGAAGATTTTGCTACAATCGACCGTGCTCTTCAGGAAATTGAGACTCTGTTTCTGGTTACTCCTTATGCCAGAGAGCAGGTCGAGTATGCAAAACGCATGATCGATCACGCCTCACTTTTTGGAGTGAGTCATATTGTGTATCTGTCGATCATGGGTGCGGATCAGGTACCGGGTACACAGTTCAGCAGATGGCACAGGAGGGTGGAGAAGTATCTGGAGGCAAGTTCTGTGGCTTTCACTGTCCTGCGTTCTAACATCTATATGCAGAATTTCCTGCGCTTCATTCAGCCATCAGGAGGGCTTATCTATATCCCCATGAATGGTGCTAAAGTCAGCTATATCGATGTGCGTGATGTTGCCGCTGTGGCATCGGAGGTGGTTCTGGCAGGGAAGGAGCATTTCGGCAACACCTACGAGCTTACCGGGCCCTTTGCACTTTCGATGGATGATGTTGCGGACATTCTGACGGAGGCTGTGGGAAGTCATATCGGTTATATCAATATCCCTCAGGAAACTGCCAGACATATCATGGAGAGTCTGGGTACGCCTGGATGGCTGGTGGAGGGGATGCTTGAGCTTTATGCAATGCAGCGTTCCGGAATAAACGAGAGAGTTACTGCTCTGGTGGAAGAGATCACAAGCAAAAAGCCGATTCCTTTCGATCAGTTTGCAAATGACTACAGTAACATTTTTAAGGCTATTGTCCAGCAGGAGCATCATACGTACCTGAGCTGATCTTTCAATTCGCCGGTTCCACTAAAAGATTCTTCTTTGATGAAAAGAGAAAAGATTATATATTTAGCTGTTTGCTCTTTGCGGAAGTGGTGGAACTGGTAGACGCGCTAGGTTCAGGACCTAGTGGGTGCAAGCCTGTGGGGGTTCGAGTCCCCCCTTCCGCACATCTTTTTTCCACATAATTACTCCATTTTGATCACACCCTCTCCCCCCGTCACAGAAAGACATATAGTATATTATTGGCATAAGAATTTCAGGCTTTTAGGTGCTTGAGAGCGTGTTCTGCTGGTTTCAGACAGAACATGTAAGAGAACCTTCCTAATATTTGGCCTCAAAGCAGATGCAACATACAACCACTATCAAAGTACTGCCACAGACAGTTGTGGAGAAGATCGCGGCTGGAGAGGTCGTTGAGCGGCCTGGATCTGTACTGAAAGAACTGATCGAAAATTCCATCGATGCATCCGCTACCAGAATCGATGTTTTTCTGGAGGATGCCGGGTTTTCCCTGATAAAGGTTGTCGACAACGGCCTGGGTATGTCCTCAGAGGATCTTCGTCTCTGCCTTCTTCCTCATGCTACCAGTAAAATCAGCAGTGCCGATGATCTCTATGCTGTCGCCACCATGGGGTTCAGGGGTGAGGCTATGGGGAGCATCGCGGCTGTGAGCAGGGTTCAGGTCGAGAGTTCATCTTCGGAGGACGGACTCGGTTTCAGGATCAGTTCCGATGGAGGAGCGGTTCATGAGCTTCTACCCTGTCCTCATAACCGCGGTACTACCGTTTCTGTAAGGGATCTTTTTTTCAATGTGCCTGCACGAAAAAAGTTCATGAAAACCCATAGAGGTGAACAACTTGCATGCATGCGCTTTTTCGAGCAGATAGCAATACCTTTTCCCTCTGTTCATTTTACTCTTTCTATCGACAACAAAAAGGTTCTCGAATTTCCGATCGCATCATCTCCTCTGGAGAGAATCGGTGCTGTGGCTGGAAATCAGTTTGCCCGCAGGCTTATAGAGTGCCGCGGGAGCAGGCCGGGGATGGAAGCGCTTATCTATGTTTCCTCTCCGGAAGATCTGAAGGAGCGTCCCAGGTTCAATTCTTTGTTTGTAAATCTGCGCCGCATAGACAACGACTCTGTTACATTCGCTGTCAGAGAGGCATTCTCCCAGTTTCTGGGCTCCTCTTTTCGACCCTCTTTCTTCTGTTTTCTCGACATCGATCCATCCAGAATCGACGTCAATGTTCATCCTACTAAACAGCAAGTCAAATTTGACAATGAGCGGGATCTGTTCGGTTTTATTTTCTCTACCGTAAAGAGCAGTATCACCTCTACTATGGTGCAGCCTGGTTCATTCCTGACCGGAGAAACACCCTCATCTGTGCCTCCTCCAGCCTGGGACAGTTCTCCTCTTACCTGTTTTTCAGGAACATCGGGGGGGATGTCCACTTTCTCAGTCCGGGAGCAGCCGCCCGAGACTCCGGGCAGTTCTCAGACCATTCTTCCATTCCCCGGGAGCAGTTACGAGCCATCTCAGAAAGAAGTTGACCCTCCTCAACAGAACGGTGTACAATTAACGTCAGAGGAGCGGGATGAGCGCTGGGATCTGATTCCCTGTTACCAGATCCATTCTCTTTTTGTGCTGGCCCCCATAAAAAACGGCATTCTCATCATAGACCAGCATGCTGCTCATGAGCGGGTGCTCTTTGAGCAGGCACTTGAGGATCTGAAGAGGGGCCGTGCCGCATCACAGCAGTTACTCTTTCCGATTGTCCTCGAATTGACCGCTACCGAAAAAGCGGTCATTGAATCGGCCCGGAAGTATCTTCAGTCATTCGGCTTTGAAATTGAGGATTTTGGCGGGCAGGCGGTATCGATTTCTGCTATTCCTGCTTTTCTCAAAGACGGGGCAGTGAAGGAGACTGTGACCGGGATAGTGAAATACCTTCTGGAGGGTAAAGATCCTCAGGCATTTCTGGAGCCGGAAAAAAGGTTTGCGGCTGCATTTGCCTGCGGGGCGGCAATAAAAGCGGGCCAGAAGTTGACTCAGGAGGAGATGAACGCGTTGCTTAACAGCCTTTTCTCTGCAAAAAACCCCTATATATGTCCACACGGGAGGCCTACACTGGTCAGGATTTCGATCGATGAGCTTTCCAGAAGATTCCTTCGTTAGGAGCGGTTTATAGATGTCCAGAAGTAAAGTAGAAATAAAGATCGTCCGTCATTTTGCCGGATCGGTAGTCAAGAATACTGTTTCTGAAATCAGAGAGCATATCGGGAGTGAAAATCCTGTCGATTTAACTTTGGATTTTTCAGAAACCGAATTTATTGACAGTTCAGGCATAGGATCACTTGTCACTCTGGCCCGCGATTCAAAAGACAGGGATACCGGGCTGGTGCTTAAGAATCTAAACGAATATATTTATGATCTGTTCCAGAATATCGGACTTGATAGAATATTTACAATTGATAGGGGCGGGGGGATCAGACCGGCAGAGGTTGATCTGCTGGGTACATCGGTGGATATCCGTCTGGACCTGAAAAAAGAGATTCTGGATGATGTGTGTGTGTTCGAACTCTCCGGCGTGCTGAGTCATCCGGCCGGTTCAGAATATCTCAAACAGCAGTTACTTCTCTCTCTGGACGGGTTCAGGAAGATACTGCTTGACATGGAAGATTTGACCTTTTTTGACAGTATGAGTCTGGGCACGGTTTTAAGTGTCAATAACCTTCTCCGGGAAACCGGAGGAAGCATGAGTATATGCTCTGTAAATTATATTGTCAATGACCTCTTCTCAACTCTCAATGTAGGCTCCATAATTCCTCTTTTCCCTTCCAGGCAGGAAGCACTCGAGGCCTGGGAAATCGCCAATGCATAAAGACTCCTGTGCAAAGCGCAGGGTTCATATCAAAACAATCGGCTGCAGGACAAATCAGGAGGAGATGGCTGCTTTAAGAGTGCGCCTGTCCAGAGAGGGGTATCTTCTGGTGGATAATCCCGAGGATGCGGACATATTAATAGTAAACACATGCTCCGTGACCTCTGGAACCGAATCAAAGACATCCAGAATGATCAGAACTCTCTTATCCCGGGCTCCATCAGCCCGTATTCTAGTCACCGGATGCCTTGCCCAGCAGAAACCTGAGCAGTTGAAATCATCGGGGATACACTGGGTTGTGGGAAACACTTTCAAGAACAGTATAGTTTCGATACTTCGGGATGAGTGCGGGGGGGTGTATCACTCCTCATTTGAGAAAAATGGTCTTGTATGTGAAGATGATTGCGGTGAGGTGTCTCAGGCGGATGAATTTCGCACAAGGTTTTCTATCAAGATTCAGGAGGGCTGTGATTACAGTTGTACATATTGTATCGTACCCCGTCTTCGCGGTCCATCAAGATCTGTGCCCGGATGGAAAATTCTGGAGAAATGCAGAGAAGCAGTGGATGCCGGTTTCAAAGAGATCGTGCTGACAGGTACCCATATCGGGCAGGCCGGAAAAGATGAGGGTTGGACACTTATAGAGCTTCTCAAGAAAATTATCAGTATCGATGGTGATTTCAGGGTAAGACTCAGTTCTCTGGATCCCCGTGATCTCAGTGATGAGTTGCTTCAGATAATAGGGGAGGAGCCTAAGGTCTGTGATCATCTGCATGTCAGTGTTCAGAGTCTCAATGCTGATGTGCTTGTGGCGATGAAAAGGGATGGTGGGGGGCTGGATAATCTTCTCAGCAAGCTCTTCTCTTTCCGTCAAAGGTATCCTCATGCCGGACTTGGCGGTGATTTTATAGTGGGTTTTCCGGGTGAGACAGAGGAGATGTTTTCCTCTACCCTTGAAAATGTTCGCTTGCTGGGGTTTTCTTACGGTCATGTCTTCCGCTTTTCCGCTCGTCCTCAGACAGCTGCGTTCTCGATGTCCGGAAAGATTCCTGAGAGTGTGAAGAGTGAAAGGAGCGCTTCTCTACGGAGGGTAATAGATGAGAGCAGGGGTGAGTTTCTCAGCAGGTGCGTGGGGGTACCTTTGAGAATTATAGTGGAGTCACTGGAGCCTGTATCAGGGCTTACATCCAATTACATACGGGTAAAAGTGCCTGAGGTAAATGCGTCGCGAAATTCCTGGCTTGAAGTCCTGTTGAAAAAAGCGCATAATTACAGATATTGTATAGCAGAACCTTTTTACCGGAAAGATTTATGAATCAGAATGCAGATCCCGGGGTAATCGAGCGGTATAATCGTATCATAGAGAATATCGATCATCTTCCGTCACTGCCGGCAATAGTGACCCGGCTTATAGAGGTTGTCAACTCACCTGATTCATCGGCGGACGATGCTGCAAAGCTGATTGAGAAGGATCCTGCGCTTACAAGCAAGATTATCCGTCTGGCAAACAGTGCCTTTTATGGAATTCCCCGAAGCATTTCTTCCGTGTCAACTGCAGTGGTTATTCTTGGGTTCAGCACGATTCGCTCTATCGTTCTAAGTGCGGCGTTGATGAAGGTTTTTCCAGGGACAACGAAGAGGTCTTTTGACAGGGATCGTTTCTGGAAGCATTCCATTGTCACAGCGCTTGCATCCAGGCTATTGGCTCGTCATTTTATCAATATCCGTATGATGGATCCGGAGAGTGCGTTTTGCGCCGGGATTCTTCATGATCTGGGCAAGCTGATTTTTGATGAGTACTTAACAGAGGATTATCTGAAGGCTTGTGAATATGCCCGTAATAACGGTATACCACTTTTAAGTGCGGAAAAAGAGATACTTGGAATTACACATGCTGAAATCGGCATGATATTAGCGGAAAAGTGGGAACTGCCGCCTGATCTGGGTCTTCCTCTGGTTTTTCACCACAATCCCTTTTCAACAGATAAACTGGTGGATCTGGTGACTACGGTGCATATAGCAGATGTTCTGGCACATGAGTCCGGCAATGCGATATGGGATAATGAGGAGCGGCCGGAGGAATGGGACAAGGCCAGGGAAGTGCTGAGATTTGGCGATTCAGATTATCAGAAGGTAACTGAGACACTTGCTCAGAGCCTTGAGAAGTCATCAGAATTTTTTGATATAATCAAATAGCTGTTTCCCCCTTATATCAGCCACATTGATTCAGGTGCCGAATTTACCTATTTTAAAGTAAAAAAACACACAAACCGGCGTGAAATGCCGAAGCATGGGAAGATTCAATGAGCCTTATTTCGCGGTTAAAGGATGGTTTGAGCAAAACGCGCTCGCAACTGATATCGATAGTCGGCAGTGAGGATCGTTTTGATGAGCAGTTTTTTGAATCGCTGGAAGAGGCGCTTATTGCTGCGGATATCGGGATGGAACTCTCTGAGGAGATTATTGATGATTTAAAGTGGCGAATCGATGAAGAGGGGATACGGGATATCCGCGAGGCCTATAAGGAGCTCAAACGAGTGCTTGCATCAAGCCTGAATGTTGTAAAGCTTCCCGAGGAGTTTCCTCCCAGGCCATGGGTGATTCTCGTGGTGGGTGTAAATGGGGTGGGTAAAACCACTACTATCGGCAAAATGGCTCATGAGCTGAGGCAGAAGGGTAAATCTGTGATGCTTGGGGCTGCTGATACTTTCAGGGCCGGTGCGATAGAGCAGTTGAGGGTATGGGCTGACCGTACAGGGTGTGATTTTGTGGCGCAGCAGGAGGGCTCTGATGCCGCATCGGTGGCATTTGATGCCATAGAGGCAGCCAAAGCCAGAAATATCGATGTGCTTATACTTGACACCGCAGGAAGGCTTCATACAAAAGTAAATCTGATGAGCGAGCTTGACAAGATCGTAAGAGTCATAAAGCGTAATACTCCTCATGCGCCAAACGAGATTCTTCTGGTAATCGATGCCACAACGGGGCAGAACGCGCTCAAGCAGGTAAAGGTTTTCAATGACGCGCTGGGGCTTACAGGACTTATTGTAACGAAGCTGGATGGTACTGCAAAGGGAGGGGTGGCGATTGCCATGACAAGGCAATTCAAGATTCCCATCAAAAAAATCGGTGTAGGTGAGGGGATCGATGATCTTCAGGATTTTGACCCCAAAGCTTATGTCGAGGCGATGTTTGGAGATTTGCAGGGAGAGTGATGATAAACGAGAGCAAGTATCCCACGATGCGTCTTATGTTATGCAGGAAGTGTGGTAATGTTTTTGCCGCCGGATTCTCAGGAGACAAGGAGTGTCCTGACTGTTCATCGCAGAGTACCACAGAGTATAACCCGGAGGAGATTTCCGGGGAAGAGTTGTCAAATCAGGGTTAGGATATTCCCAGAGATTTTACTTTTTTCTTTATTATCTCAGACCTGATTCCTGCATAACTCCAGGGACTATTCCCGGATAAATCCCCGGAACAATTTCTTCTTACTTTAAACCAGGCTCCTCAGAAACATCCATTACACATTCCTGATCTTGCACCTTGCAACTTGCGGCTTCTATTTTAACATATAGAATCAGAGCCCTGTTCTGACACTTACCGCGCCCACGCTTCTCTTTTCGGGTGAATTTTGACCGTTTCGCGCGGTATAGCGACACTCGAATTGAAGAGAGAGGTGGCATTATGAAAACGATCGGTACTCTTTTAATCACCTTTTTGTTGACAATAAACCTTTTTGCGTCTTCACTTGTGGTGACTTCTGACCTTACCGCTGATGCTGTCTGGGATGTGGATACGGTGCTGATCGATAAAGAAGGCATTGAGATAAAGGAGGGAGCGCGTCTGACAATTGCTTCAGGAACCCATATCATCTTCAATAAAAGCATTTCATTCATTACTGTAAAGGGCACCATAACCGCAAGCGGTACCGTAGATGATTCTATCCGGATTACAAGATTAAACCCTGCCAATAGCTGGACTGGTATCCGTTTAGTACCACGATCCCGTGAATCGGGCAAACTTGATTCATCATTCTTTCGATTCTGTGTTTTGAGGAATACTGTTTTTTCCAGCAGTGAAGTGCTGTATAAGACACAGGGGACAACACTTCATTGCGGAGCGGGTAACTATATTTCGCTGAAGAATTGCAGCATAACAGATTCATATGGTGATATAGGCGGGGCAGTTTACTGTGATTCAGGGTCAGTAGTTGATATTGAAGACTGTTATTTCGCGCATAACCTGAACAACAGAAATGGTACTGTTTCCGGTGGTGGTGCAATAATGACCAGCGAAAAAGGATCTGCGACTCTTTTTGTTCAGAACTGCAGGTTTGAACGTAACAGCGCCAGGACTGGCGGTGCTGTTCGGATCGGCAGGAATTCAAAAGTTGAATTCAACAATTGCGTTTTTTACAGCGATACAACTCTTTCAATAAACGCCTCAATTGGAGATATCAGAGGAGGTGCGTTGGCGATATTCGGGCCGACTGATGTAACCTTGCGCAACTGCATAATTTTTGATTGTAAATCTCACGACAGGGGCGGAGGTATTTATTGTTCAGACGCATCATTGAAGCTGATTAATTGCACCATTGTCAATAATTCTTCGTTTTATGGCGGTGGAATATTTTTCGGACATGACTCTTCAGCCTCATCTCCTGTTCTTATAAATACGATCGAGGGAGGGAATGGTACCCTGGCCAGACTTACCCGTGACAGTGCCGGTTGCGGAATTTTCCTTGACAGTGCCGTTACTCCGTCTTTCCGATATTGTCAAATGTATGATACAGTTTATGACCACACGATAAAGCCCTATCAGGGGGTATTTACAGGTAGCAGAGTTTACCATACAAAGTTTGTCGCTACTATGCATCTTTCCGGCATTCCGGACACAGTTGTTGAAGGATTCCAGTTGTTCAGCCTGTTTGGTGTTGGTGACCCGTCAATAAATGGTGGGGACCCGGATACCTCAGGACTTGGTTTGCCGGAGTACGATCTTCTTGGAAAAAGACGGATTAACGGCGCTGTGATAGATATCGGGGCAATGGAATTTTATGATGAAATTATATTGAATAAACAAAACGCCCGAAATAGAAAACAGCACTTGTTAAGTCCTGCTCCCGGTGAACTTACAGTTTATTCTCTTCAGGGTCAAAAAGTCGGGTCCTTCAGCGGTGTATTTTCTTCTCAATCGATACAGCGTTTTGTCCACAGAAAACTGCCGCAGGGAATCTATGTCGTTACTTTTGGGCGTTATGGGCGAGTTGTATGGTCTAAGCAGGTTTTTGTTAAATAAACATGTTTACCGGAAAGAAAATTCTCAATCCTGCTCGTACAACTTATCGCTTCTGACTCGTTACCTGCCTCCTACCACCACCCTCACTCACTCCGAATGGCTTGTAAATTCAGGTGCATACATGCACTGAATCGTGGTAATACCATTTGAGAAATCTCCTGCATGTGAAACTACAAGCGGATATTCAAAAACGTAAGTTCCCTTATTCAGCCTTGAGAAGAAGAAGTTTGTGGCTGCATCATGTGTGCTCTCGTAATATCCCAGCCTGCTTCTCCTCAAGAGTCAAATGATAGTCGTTATCCTGTCATCCTTGAATCAAAATCTTTGTCCCTGTCCTTTTCCCATTTGATAAATGGTTTGCTGGCCAGTACACCCGCACCATGCACCTGGATGTCGTTCACAGTCATGAATAGCCTGATGTTGAGCCGCACTCCGTCAATACGCAGTAAAAATCTTTCCAAATAGAACAATTTAACATTGTACTACCCTTTAGCAATTCAGGAATCGGTTCTGCTGAGTTTTTATTAAAACACATTTAACTCCTAATTAAGGAGGTATTATGCTTTCCTGCAGGTTACCTGTTAAGATCGTGATGGCGGCTCTTATTCTTCTATTTAATGCCGGTCAGGTTTTGTGTTCTTATGAATTCCTTGTTTCGGTTGTGGGTTCCGGACAGGGAGAATTCAAGGGTGAGTTCCCGCGTGATGGAGATAAAGACAAAATCCCTGGATTTGAATTCTCCATGCAATTCACTGTTCCATTTGATTCTTCAACCGGATTACCTGCCGGAAAAATTGTGGCTTCTCCTGTAACGTTCAAAAAAATCTGGGGAAGATCAACACCTCAGTTTCTGCAGGCAATGATTACCGGAGAGATTTTAAAAAAAAACAGCGATCTGAACGCAGATGATCTTCGGGGGCCTGCCGGGCTCTATTTTATTAAGGTTTCAGGGGGCAAGGCAATGTCGCTACCGGTACATCTCAAATAACACCACGCTTTCTCTTGAATGGATTAAATCGGCTGGTTAATTCTCACCGGCCGTTTTTGTTTTCATTCCCTTCCGGATGCGCTGCTTTTTTATCATCCTTCTGTTATCTGAAATCACAGAGTTCTGCCACAAACTATCTTTTACCTGACTTATGCACCCGGGAAGGAGGCGACATGGGAAGAGACTCAGAGTTGGTAATTTCTCCGGTCGAAAGAGCTGCGCTGAAAGAGTCCGCTTTCGATTTTCAATATTTACCCGAAGAAAAACTTCCTGCGATAGTGGTCGATAATATCCCTGCGCTGGGTCGTCTGGCCGCATTACGCTTTATAGAGTGGGCCCAAGGGAATCCCGGCGGTGTGATTAGCCTTCCGACTGGAAAAACTCCGGAATATTTCATCAAATGGATGCAGTGGATTCTGGGCAACTGGGACACTAAAGGCGTACAGGATCTCCTTGCCGGAAATGAGTTGTCTTCGAGGAAACCGGATCTGAAAAGTCTCTACTATGTGCAGATTGATGAGTTCTATCCAATGAACCCGCTTCAGGTAAACAGTTTCAACTACTATGTAAACAAATTTTACATAAAGGGACTCGGCCTCGACCCTGCGAAGTGTCTTTTCATGGATTGCTCACGGATTGGAATGGGGCCAGACCAGTCCACTGATGATATCTGGCCGGATAACAAGGTAGATCTCAGTCTGCGGTTCAGAACTCCGGAAACTCCTTTGGAGATTATCCAAAGAGAGGCACTCCTGAGAGTTGACCAGTGGTGTCTTGAGCATGAGGACAGAATCCGCGCTCTTGGCGGAATCGGGTTTTTTCTTGGTGGAATAGGCCCCGATGGTCACATCGGGTTTAATATCCGCGGCTCTGATCATCATTGCACCACCCGCCTTACAGGTACAAATTACGAGACACAGGCCGCAGCAGCCGCCGATCTTGGTGGAATCGATATCTCCCGAAACAGGCTTGTTATTACTATCGGGCTTGGGACCATAACTTTTAACCCCGATTGCACAGTGATAATTATTGCTGCCGGTGCATCAAAGGCAGAAGTGGTTGCGCGGGCCATTGAGGGGCAAAAATGTGTGGATATACCGGCAAGTGCTTTCCACTCGATGCCAAATGCCAGATTTTATCTGACAAAAGGAGCTGCCGGGCTTCTGCAGAGACGCCAGTACCAGGTTATCACAAAATCCCCTGAAATCGGTTTGGAAACTGCAGAGCGTGTTATTATAGATTGCGCACTCCGTAATTGTAAACGGGTGATAGATCTCACTGAAGATGACTTGAAGAGTGATATCATGGGGGAGGCTGTTTTGCACCGCTCAGGGAAAGATCTTCATGACCTTCTCTCCGGAGTAAAGGATCGGCTTCAATCTGCTGTTGAGGCGGGGGCAAAGGTTGCTCAGGATGTGTGCATTCTTCATACGGAACCACATCATGATGATATCATGCTGGGATATCTTCCTGCAGCCGTGCGTCATGTCCGCAGTGCCGCCAACAGACATGTTTTTGCCACACTGACAAGCGGGTTTACAGCGGTAACCAACCGGTTTATGCTTGAGAAGCTCTCCAGAGCTCTTGAATTTATGGATCTGCCTGAGTACAAAATGCTCTCTGATGAAGGATATTTTACCGGGAGCAACCGCAAAGCACGTAACCGGGATATCTGGCAGTACCTTGACGGAGTAACTTCAGGAGACTGTCAGATGCAGGCAGAGGGCGAATCCAGACGCCTTATACGCGATCTCGGGGAAATTTACGGCAGCTATGATGTGGCCTCTGTAAAAGCCCGTATACAGGAGCTTATCAGTTACTTCAGGAACGCATATCCTGGAAAGAGAGATCCTGAGGAGGTACAGAGGCTCAAAGGCATGCGCAGGGAGTGGGAAGCAGAATGCCTCTGGGGGTATTTCGGATGGAACAGCAAAAATGTGCATCATCTCAGGCTTGGTTTCTACACAGGTGACATATTCAATCCGCAGCCCACACAGGAGCGGGACGTTGCACCTGTTGCGGCACTCCTCTCAGAGGTCAATCCGGATATAGTCACTGTCGCTCTCGATCCTGAGGGAAGCGGTCCAGATACCCATTACAAGGCGCTGCAGGCTGTTGCTGATGCCTTGCGGGTGTATAGCAGAAAAACCGGGCGTAAAGAGATCAAAGTCTGGGGGTACCGTAATGTCTGGTACAGGTTTCACCCGTCAGAGGCCAATAAATTCGTTCCGGTTTCTTTGAACATGTTTGCTGTGATGAAAGCGGCGTTTATGCACTCATTTGTTTCTCAGAAAGATGCTCCATTTCCCAGTTATGAATATGATGGCCCTTTCTGCGATCTGGCACAGAAGATCCAGGTTGACCAGTACCATGCTGTCAAGACCTGTCTTGGTCGAGAATGGTTTTATGAGCACCCCAGTCCTCTGATCAGGGCGACACGGGGGATTGTCTATTTAAAGGAGATGAGTCTGGAGGAGCTTTACAGCCATACAAGAGAACTGGCCATGGCAACAGAGAATTTCACTGCGCCGGATAAATAACCATAAGCATTCTTTCATGGTCTACACCTGAAATCTCTATGATAAAGCAGATCTTACCATCTCTGAGAAAAATCATTAATCCATATCATCATGATTATTCTCTTTCATGGAAAGTTATTGATACCCCGGCGCCAGACGTGGCAGGATCGGAACTGAGATACTTGTTTTCATTCAGGTACGAATAGGGTCCGTCAACCCTCGTTTCAAAAACCGGAATGAGTGCTCCAAATGGACCGCTTAACCTCCATTTCATTTTTGTACCCTGGAGCCTTTCAGGTAACAATCCCTTTTGCCCGAAATACGAGCGATTGAGAGTTGTCAAATGATAACAGATTGACAGAGGTTTATGCAGGCAAGGATAATATGATGCTATCAGCTCTCCGGGGCAATCCATTTGAGAGGATTGTTATGTGTTCTGTAGTTTAATGCTGAGTAACCGGTGAAAGGTACCCTTAGGGTATTTTCTTAATTTGACAATAGTGGAGCCGTGGATAGTGTAATAAACCGCCGGAAAAAGACAGGAATCACAGACAGCTTTGATCAAAGACAATGCAATGCAAATAATAGCAAGTGCGAAGCATAAATGGGTAACGGCAGGGACAAACTGTATTCCGATGGTAGCCTTACGGCAACTGACAACGGAGAGGTGGTACCCGGGATGGGTGGTTAGTAGTCACCTTTTATACCCGGATAATTCACTGTTTTCCGGAAATAAGCCGGTAATAAGACTGAGCGGAAGGGTGATCGAACGTGCAAGCACGTATGGGCATTGATATAAGAGAATAGCTGCCTCGCTTGGCAACTGTTGATTTGCTATACTTGCACATGCGTTTATTCCTTTTTGGGACACGAAAGGCAACAGAAAAGGGCAGGTAGCGAATTAGTAGATGATATTTCAACCTGTTTACCTCCAACAAATGACTAAGAGAATCCTGAGTAGTTACAATAAAATTCAGAATAAGAAAATATGATCGATAGCAATGAATTATTTTGGAATGGTAATAGAAAATGCCTAAAGTTAAGAGTTGATTTTTTCGGAAAAATTATTAAGAATACAACTAATATTTAAACGGAAAGATTACAGATGGAGTCATGACCGGAAACCAACAACCGGCTTGCCTGTTCAAATTCACAACCAGATACTTCTAAGCTGGCAGGAGGATGGAAAATGAAAAAAAGTGCTAACTTTTACCTTATCTTAACCCTGATTGTTAATATAGCCCTGGTCGGTTGTAGAATCCTAAGTGGCAATGAAGGAAGCGATGAGGATGGGAATAAAGACAACGAGATGAATTGTACCCGAATTGGTGGACACACCTATTACCAAAATATTTTTATTCATGGAGGGTGTGTTCATGTCCAAGAAAACAAGAAAGAAATATGATGCTTCCTTTAAACGGGAGGCGGTCCGCAT